>JBECUL010000045.1:0-17358 GCA_040225955.1 Candidatus Asgardarchaeum abyssi
CACTAATTAGTTTATTTGTTGCTCTCGAAATAGCTTCAAGCGAGCTTTGACCAGTACCATATCTATTATCAAAAAAATGCTTCATTTTCGCATCATTAACAGCGATTACAGGAAACGCCAGCACACCATCTCGTTCCATATTTCTTAATCTGATAACACCTGTTGTTGTTTCTTCACAGCCTCCAATAACATGTTCAGCCTCTTTTTTCCTTTTAGTATGAAGGAGGAACATTAAATCTGCACCATCATCTATAATTATATTTGGTTTGGTATCAATAACTCTATTGAGATTCTCGTAGTATTCTTCTGTTGTTTCTCCAGCCCAGGCATATACAGTAGCAAAATCAGTAACAGCAGCAGCAACATCATCATCCGTAGTTAAAGGATTACAGCTGGTTATCGTGACTTCTGCGCCTCCTTTAACAAGAGTTTCAACCAAGACTGCTGTTTTTTTCTCTAAATGAAGTGCCATTCCGATTTTTAGACCTTCAAATGGTTTCTCTTTTTCAAACCGTTCTCCAATTTTTCGAAGGACAACCATCCATCGCTTAGCCCATTCAATTTTTTCTCTTCCCTTATCTGCAAGAGATATATCTTTCACTTTGCTTTTATTTTTAAAAGACATAAAATACCACCCTATATTTTGAATAAACAATTAGCGATAATTATATTAAAGTTATGAAAAATAATAGCACTGCTGAATACTTTTCTCGAATAAGTCTTATAAGGAAGATACGTTAACTATTTTTACTATTAAAGCACATGGTATATAGTGAGGTGGTGAAATGAAAGTCAGGGCACATGTATTCATTTCAGGAAGAGTCCAAGGTGTATTCTTCAGAGCACATACGCAAATGATGGCCATGAAACACAATGTAACCGGTTGGGTTAGAAATCTCAGAGATGGCCGAGTTGAAGCTGTTTTTGAAGGAGAATTAAAAGATGTTGAAAAAGTAATAGAATGGTGTCATAAAGGGCCTCCACTAGCAAAAGTTGATAAAGTTGAAGTTATTTGGGAAGATTACAAAGGAGAGTTTTCTTCATTTGAGATTCGCTATTAATTATCTTACTGTTTTTATATTCATTCTTGATGTATTTATTTAGAAATTAAAATATATATTATGTCCTAAGATAATATAACAAAGAAATTGAGGGTTTATAATGAGTGATGAAGTTCTGGATGCTCTTCGACATCCTAAACGTAGGTTAATATTGGAATTACTTGCACAAAAAGGGCCTCTAACATTTACAGATCTCCTAGAGCTAAGCGGTATTCGTCGAACAAGCGCCCTAGCATTTCATTTAAAAAAGCTACGAGGTCTTATAAGTAAGAAGGGAAATGTTTATGTTATAACAGAGGCGGGGATTGAGGCTTTAATGCTAGTAAAAAGTACTAAAAGATTAGTTTTTAGACAAACGGCATTTTGGACGATTACTGGCACGCCAATAAATACGATTTCAATGATAACCCAGATAATTATGTTTTTGTATTTCCTTTATATTTCTCTCTTATTGTATGAAAGTATTCGATATTTTAGTTTTTCATCGTTTTTGGCTTTACGTTATATGTACGAAATTGCTGGGATAATTATAGCTGTTATTTGGGCTCAGATTCTTTCAATAATACTATTTAAGAAAATAGGCATAATGGAAAAATTGGAAATTAACTTTATTAATTTGCTTAAAGCCTTTATGACAACACCCTATTTTTATGCAGCAGTTTATTATATCTTCATATATATAGGGCTATTGCTTTTTAAGATTGAAGCATATCATTTTCTGAGAGGGCTAATAATATCTTTCTCCTTGGTTTTACCAACAACTCTTAATTTTGAGGAGGTCAAATCACAAAGTAAGTTATCTATAAAGTTTATAAAAAAGAAACTTGTCTGCTATTTATCACCAATAGTGTGAAAGTAAAAACTAAATGTTAACTTTTATCATGACTATTTTTATAATTTGCATATGGATGCATCTGAATCGCAACTTTTTTAAAGAGAACAATATCCTAAATATTACCAATAAGCAAAGGTGTGTATAATGAAAGTATTCAAAAATGTCTTAATAGATGTTGAAAACGATGACGGGCCAACTACATACAGTCTTACAAAATTATATGTCGCTGAAAATAAGAGAGAGCTAAACCAAATTACAGAGTGGCATCAAAGAAACGGGTTTGAAAAAGACTTTGAAGGTATAATTTCTAATTCTGATGTTCTTGAGTTAATAAGTAAATTTTTAGTCTCCTTGATTAATAGGAAAATTATTATTTTTAAAAAGAAAAATAACTTTGGCATTGTTCAGAATTTCGATGAAAAGTAAAAAATAATAAACCCAGAAAGTCTTATTTTTATTGAAGATGATGAAAGCTCCAATACTGAACTATGATGAAGCGATGGTGTCCTGATTCCTTATCCTTTTAATCTCTTTCTAAGGTCATTAATCTTGAGATTTATTGCAGATAGCTCTGTGTTGTACTTTTTCTCAATAATAGGTCCATAAAATTTGAGCAACCTATTTAGCTTTTTTAAAGCAAAATCAAGTTGAGAGTATGACTTAACATTTTTCAACTCATCAATTAGTTCATTCATCTTTATACTTAGAAAACTATTAATGATTGCCGTGTAAAGTGTCTTTGCGGCCGTGCCTATATTATTTTTAGAGATAGCAAATTTATTATCTTTTGTTCTTTCAACTATTCCAAAGTCCATTAGATATGCGATAATCCTTACTAAAATCTCTAAGTTAATCCCTAATTTTGATTTTAAAGTTTCAATATCGGTATCTCCATATACTGATAAATAGGCTATAATTTTATGTAAAATGGGGTCTCCAAGTACTTCGTCAACAGTATCAAATATCTTAAAATCTTCTATCATAGAAAAGCACCATTTTAAATGTTTTTATTTAATTAATAACTCACACATTTTAAAATCTTCAGTGTCAGATTTTCAAAAAGATTAGGAATAAGTTAATAAGAGTCAAAGGAATAGTGAATCAATAAAAAATTCTTATCTTATTATATCTAATGAATCAATAACCAAGGGAGTGATCTCATGTCTCATAGCGAAATGACAGTAATAAGAGGATGGGTTTATAAAAAGAGGGAGCATAAAAGTATAATATTCATCGATTTAAGAACCGAGAAGGGTATACTTCAGTGTGTAATTAATAAGAATAAAGTCTCACCTGATGTTTGGAATATAGCTACCAAATTGACTCAAGAATCTTGTATTGAAGTAAATGGTTCCATGGTAGATCAACCTAGAGCACCAGGAGGTAGGGAGCTTCAAGTTTCTGCCATAAAGGTATACCAAATAGCTGAGTCACCTTACCCTCTTGGTAAGAAAGAACATTCTCCAGATGTACTTATGAGATATCGCCATTTAACTATGAGATCGCCAAGATACCAAGCCATAATGAAAATAAGAGCTATTGTAATGGAAGCTGCTCGTGAATTTTTCATTAAGAATGGTTGGTATGAGATATCCCCCCCAATCTTAACATTTACTGCTGTGGAAGGCGGTGCAACATTATTTAAGGTTGATTACTTTGGTTCTGAAGCTTACTTATCTCAGAGCGCCCAACTCTATCTTGAAGTTATGATATTCTCATTAGAAAAGGTTTGGAGCTTAACTCCTTCATTTAGAGCTGAAAAGTCCAGAACACCGAGACATTTAACTGAATATTGGCATCTAGAAGCAGAGGCTGCCTGGATGGATATGAATCAATTGATGGAGCTTGAAGAAAATCTTATAACCTATATGACACAAAAAACAATCGAACGGGGTGCTGACTTATTAGAATTTCTTGGTGTGAATATCGACGACTTAAAGAAAGTCAGACCACCATTTAAACGAATGTCATATGATAAGGCAATCGAGATTCTCCAGGATATGGGATTCGATATAACATGGGGCGAAGATTTAGGTGCCGATGAAGAAAGAGCTTTAACCCAGAACTCTAAAGTTCCTCTCTTTGTCTATGGATATCCTCTTGAGATTAAGGCATTTTACGTTCAAGCAGATCCTAAAAATCCAAAGATTGGACTAACTGCAGATCTCTTAGCTCCAGATGGATATGGCGAAATTACAACCGGTGGTCAGAGAGAAGTTGATATAGACAGATTAGTTGAAAGAATTAGAAAAGAAGGATTTGATCCCGAATCATATTGGTGGTATCTTGACCTACGAAGATACGGTTCGGTTTACCATTCTGGGTTTGGATTAGGTATCGAAAGATATTTGCGTTGGCTTTTAAAATTGGATCACATCCGTGAGACAATTCCGTTTCCAAGAATGGCTCGCAGAGAAGAATACACTCTATAATGTTAAAGCTATTTGTGTTTGAAATAATTAAAAGATATTTTTTATCAGTAGACTCTAACTTAAATTGAATGTTATACATTCTTAGAAATTTCAATTTCTCTACTAACTTTAATTTTCTCCTTTAGTAATATATCTCTCGCTGCAATGACGCCTGAAATGCTTGCTTGCATAAGGCCTCTTGTTATACCAGCACCATCTCCAATAGTGTATAGATTCTTAATGTATGGACTCTCCATATTGCTTTTTACATCAATGTGTGCTGTATAAAATTTTGCTTCAACGCCATATAATAAAGTATGTTCACTATATACACCTGGTGCAACCTTGTCTATTGCCTTTAACATCTCTATAATATCAGAAAGATGTCTGTATGGAATAACGAAGCTAAGATCACCTGGTACAGCAAGTTTTAAAGTAGGTTCTACAATAGATTTTTTTATCCTTTCTGGTGTGCTTCGTCTACCCATGATTAAATCTCCAAGCCTTTGAACTATGACAGAACCACCTGATAACATATTTGCAAGCCTTGCAACATGTTTTGCATATTCTATTGGTGATTTAAAGGGCTCTGTAAAACTACTACTTACCAGTATTGCAAAATTTGTATTGTTGCTCTTTTTATCCCTGTAACTTTGACCATTAACTAAAACAGTATCACTATATACCTCTAATGTAACAAAACCATATGGGTTCACACAAAATGTTCTAACTCTATCATCAAATCTTTTTGTAAAGTACTCAAATTTTGGTTCATATAAGACGTTAGTCAGAGGTTCCATAACCTCTGCTGGGACTTCAACTCTAACTCCTATATCAACTAGGCTCAATTTTAATTTAATACCTAATCGTTTCGCTTCCTCTTTAAACCAATCAGCCCCTTCACGGCCAGGAGCAACAATTACATACTTTGCGTATACTTTTTCACCATTTTTTAGTTCTATGCCGATGACTTTTTTGTCTTCTGTTAAAATACGTTTAACTGGTTTTCTAAAGAAAATATCAATACTTTTGCTTATATGATCATACATATTTCTTAATGCTCTTTGAGCTACTTCGGTACCTAAATGGTTTACAGTATATGGTATCAATCTTAAGTCGGCTAAAATCGCCTTTTTTCTTATTTTTTCTACTTCATCCATATCTATTGGATTAGGTGGCTTTATTTTCCCAAATCTAGAAAACATTAGGTTAACGTAATTAATTAAATCATCCAAAACTTTATCATCAACATATTCGCTTAACCATCCACCTACTTCCTTACTCAATGTAAGTTTACCATCACTAAAAGCTCCAGCTCCTCCCCATCCACATAAAAGATGACATGGAACACAACGAATGCATGGTTTTCCCTGAAGAACTTGACAGTGTCTTTGATCGAGAGGGTTTCCTTTTTCAAAAATTGCTATTTTCAGTCCAGAATTTACAAGTTCTAGAGCTGAGAATATACCCGCAGGTCCAGCTCCAATGATAACAACATCATAATTCACTAAGGTTCACCCAAAAAAGGTAGTTTTTTTATAATTTAAAATTTTTGAAAGAATCGGAGTTTAACGTGCAATTATCTAATTGTATGTGCAAAATTACCAAAAAATGTAATAGAAAAATTTTTATTTCTTATATTCAAGTTTTAACTTGAATATAAGAAAGAGGTGACTTTTATGTTTGTACCCAAAAATAAGACTCTAGAGGTTGCATTTCTAGCCGTTATGACCCCATTCGTAACAGTATTAACATATATGTTTATATTTCCAATACCAGAAACTCATGGATACTTTAACTTTGGAGAAGTAGGTATCTATATAGCTGCTGCTCTCTTTGGTCCAATTGTTGGTGCATTTGCTGGTGGAGTTGGATCGATGATAGCAGATATTATTTCTGGTTATATCATCTATGCTCCTGCAACCCTAATAATAAAAGGAACTGAAGGACTGATTGTAGGATATTTAGTGAGAAAACTAAGAACAATTAATGTAACTCAACAGCAAATAGCATCTGGGGCTGGCGCTGTCTTGCTTAGCGGGATGGTAATTTCGGTATGGTATTGGACTATTTTACCACTATGGATATGGATAATATACGGATTGTTGATAATTACTCTTGTAATATTCTCGCTCATGAAAATAGAAAGGGAAGAGCTACCATTAGTAATTTCAATGGTACTTGGTGGCATGGTAATGATTTCAGGTTACTTTATATATGAGCAGTTCTACTTAGGCTATCCCGCTATATTTGAATTGCCCTTTAACATAATGCAAATGGTAGGCGGAATAATTATCAGCATACCAGTGATAAAAATAGTAAAATTTGCAATTACCAGCATGGGAATATCATTTGAGGTTATAGGAGAAGAGTGATTTCTTCGAATGCCTCAAGAAGCCTCTTTCCTTTTTCTGTAATTTTGTAATATTTTCTTCTATCTTTTGTAGTCTCATCGACTAACCCTTTCTCTCTAAGTTCTTGCAGATGCTGGTAAATAGCTTGAAACTTTAAATCAGGCTTTACTTTCTTCCAAATCTCATAACCATATGAGGGACCAAATGTTAAAAATCTAAGAATCTCTATTTTAGTAGAAACTTTAGGATATATAGTTTTTTGACCCCGCTTACTAACAAAGGCATCTAAAATATAAGAAGCTTTAAGCCCGCTTCCAGTTACTAAAGCAACTATTTTCTCATCACCCTCTATAATATTCATCTCTTTTAAAAGCTTTATTGAGGCTATGCCAACAGCACTTGCTGGCTCTGCAAAGATGGCTTCATGTTTTGCTAACATTTTTTCAGCTTCAGAGATGCTCTTTTCTTCAACAGAAACAGCCAATCCTTTTGTCTCTCTTAGTATTTTAATTACTAAGTCAATAAATAAAGGCTTTTTGACGTATAAACCTAATGCAGAAGTAGGACCCAAACTTTCCGTAGTTTCACCGCTATGGAACTTTGAAACTATAGGAGAACATTTACTAGGTTGAGCTATCACAAACTTAGGCATATTATTAATGAGTCCTAAAATCTTTAACTCTTGAAAACCTTTCCAAAGTGATACCAGAGAGCTCCCACTTCCTGTAGGTACTATCATTATATCTGGAATCGAACCCAATTGCATGTATATTTCATAAGATATTGTTTTTTGTCCCTCTATTGCTAGTGCATTAAATTCTGGAGTTGCATTATAAGCTTTTCTTTCAATTGCTATTTTTCTGGAAAAATCAAAAGTATCATCAACAGAATCGCCATGAGTTATTACATTCCCTCCAAATGCAATGATCTGAGCTAGTTTCCCATAATCAACATTTCTAGGAACCACTATAATGCTTTCAAGTCTAGCTTTTGAAGCATAAGCAGCGATAGAGGCTCCCATATTGCCATTTGTTGAGCAAACAATTTTAGAATATTTTAATTTCTTCGCAATGGAGACAATTAATGAGGCAGCTCTGTCACGAAAACTATTTGTTGGATTTTTTGTTTCATCCTTTAGAAATAGGTGAGTAACATTTAATTGCTTTTTTAAATTATTTGCATGAATAAAAGGTGTATTTCCTTCTCCCAAGCTAATACTGCTAATGCTTTGAATTGGGAAAAAATCCCTAAATGACCATATGGATGAAATTTTCTGATTTGATATTAAATTTAACATTTTTTCCCTTAAATAAGCTAAATCTTTCTTTTCTAAAGAATAAAACATCAATTTTCCGCATTTCGGACAAATGAAATTTTCGTAATTAATTTCAGAGTCCTCATACCCACAGTTGTAGCATTTCATATAAAACATTTGAAGTCACTAGGCATTTCTTTTTTAAATAATAAAGCAAGTTATCTTATATTTTTTGTTACGAGAGCTTGTTTTGTGCAAAACAAAATAATTAATCAAACAAAACCTCTAATAAAAACTGATTTTACATAAGGTTTTACAATTTCTTTAATCTTAAGAGCATCCCTATATGTAAATGGGTTTTGATTCCTAAGTTTCAAATCAAGAACATTTTCATTCTCATATTTTTGCAAGTAATATACTTTCGCTCCTTTAATCATTTGGGCTATTTTCTTGAAGTCGTTAATTGAAAGAAGAGGATGTAGTGTAGTTCGAAATTCATATTCTACACCACTATTCATAACTATTGATATTGATTCACTAATGAGACTTATATCTAAATTTGATACTCCTGTGACAATTGGATATTTCTCAAACGGCGCTTTGATGTCCATTGCTAGATAATCTACCAGCTTTTCATTAATTACTTTCTTTAAGAATTTAGGATTAGATCCGTTTGTTTCAAGTTGAACAAGATAGCCAAGATTTTTCACTTTTCTCATGAACTCTAATAATTGTTCGCCATGAATTGTTGGTTCTCCTCCAGTTATACTTAATGCATCCAGCAGCCCCTTTCTCTTCTTGAGATATTCCAAGATCTCTTTCTCATCATAAAGCTTCTTGGGGAAATGCTCTGGGATAACTAACTGATAGTTCTGGCAAAATGGGCACCTAAAGTTACAACCAAGGGTAAATACAACAGCGCTTACTTTGTCTGGATATTCTATTAAGCTGCTACGCTGAAAACCCCCAAATTTCATCTTATACTTCTCCTATCTTATTTCAAACAAATGAAAAATAGTAAAATGTTTACACATATTTCTGAGATGTCTCTGATGGTCTGAGAAGTGTAAATAATTTGTCATATGTAACTCTATCTTTGAATTCTTCTTGTTTACCGTCATTCCATTGTTGCACAGGTCTTAAATAGCCTACTACTCTACTATAGACTTCACATTCAACTTTTATTCCTAATTCTTCTTCACATTTTGGACAGTAGTAATGCTTGCCCGATAGATATCCGTGTACTGAGCATACACTGAATGTTGGAGTTATTGTAAAGTATGGTAACCTATAATTATGAGTGATTTTCTTAACTAGATCACGAACAGCCTTCCACGACGGGGCTCTCTCACCTAGATATATGTGTAAAACAGTTCCACCAGTATATTTTGTTTGTAATTCATCTTGTAAATCTAAAACTTCAAATATGTCATCCGTGTAGTTAACAGGAAGCCATGTCGAGTTTGTATAGTATGGAGCAGCTCCTTTTTCTCGTACAGCTTTTTCATTAGCTACAATTATATCTGGATATTTCTTTTTATCTATTTTCGCTAAGCGATAAGACGTACCCTCTGCAGGAGTAGCTTCTAAATTATAAAGATTATTTGTTTCTATTTGAAATTCTCTTATTCTTTCAAGCATATGATCCATAACTTTTAATGCAAATTTTAAACCTTCTTTGTCTCCAATAGTGACTCCCATAAAGTTTAATAAAGCCTCATTCATACCTATTAAACCTATTGTTGAGAAATGATTAGCCCAATATTTTCCATACATTTGTTTGACTGATCTTAAATAGTACTTTGAATATGGATAGAGTCCCATTTCGGTATACTTTTCAATAACTTTTCTCTTTAATTCAAGACTATCTCTTGCCAATTCCATTAAATGATCCAACCTCTCAAAGAAATCATCATCATCTTTCGCCAAATATCCTATTCTCGGCATATTAATCGTAACAACACCAACACTTCCCGTTAATGGATTGGCTCCAAATAACCCCCCACCTCTACGGTAAAGTTCTCTGTTATCTAAACGTAAATGGCAACACATAGACCTAACATCTTCAGGATTCATATCAGAATTTATAAAGTTAGCAAAATATGGAATTCCGTATTTTGCAGTCATTTCCCATATAGGTCTGAATTTCTCACTCTCCCAGTCAAAGTCCTTAGTTATATTTATTGTCGGAATTGGAAATGTGAAAACTCTTCCCTTTGCATCTCCTTCCATCATTACTTCAGCAAATGCTCTATTTATGATCTCCATTTCTTCAATGAAATCAGAGTATGTTTCATTCATTTCCATTCCGCCGATAATTACTGGCTCATTTGCCATGAACCTTGGAGGTTGTAAATCTATTGTTATATTTGTAAATGGTGTTTGCCCACCAACTCTTGTTGGTACATTCATATTGTATAGAAATTCTTGCATAGCTTGTTTTACTTCGTTGTATGATAGATTGTCGTATCTTATGAATGGAGCTAAATATGTATCAAAGTTTGATATCGCTTGAGCTCCGGCAGCTTCACCTTGTAGTGTATAAAATAAATTAACAAGCTGACCTAATGCAACTCTGAAATGTTTTGGTGGTCTAGATTCAATTTTTCCCCTTGCCCCTCTAAATCCAACTTTAAGGAAATCACGTAAATCCCAGCCTACGCAATATGCAGAAAGCATGCCTAAATCATGAATATGAAAGTCACCGTCTATATGTGCATGTGCAACGTCTTCTGGATAGATTTCTGTTAGCCAGAATCTAGCAATTATTGAGGAAGAAATATGGAAATTTAATCCCTGAAGAGAGTAACCCATGTTAGAGTTTTCTCTAACACGCCAATCTAACCGATTAAGGTAAGAGTTAACAAGCTTTGTGACGTCAACATTTTTAGTATTATTTATTTTTTCTTTTTTTTCAGTAAGAGTTTCCATAAATGTTCACCTTAGTGAGAGGATATAGTATAGCAAAATACTTATCGCTCTCCTAATACAATTATCAGAAGTGGTAAGTAATCAACTTTTGCCATTGCTCTCACCATATGAGAATCAAAGATAATGTAACTATACAATATCCTTCAAAACGAGAGCGTTAGGTATCATCGCTTTATTAATAAGTTACAAAAGGCTTAAAATGAAGGTATATGTTTATTAAACCGACAAAAATCAGATCTATAATAATAACTTTAACTTTAATTTTATATCATACCCAAGCACTAAAATTTTATAATAGAATTTTATATTCTTCCCTCATCAGGAGGTTAATGATAATGCCAATAAAATGCGTACTGCTTGATCTTGATCAGACATTAGCCTCTCCCTCTCAAGGTTATAAGTTTCAGGATCTTATACTGGAAGGATATTCTAAAACACTATCTCGAAGGTTTAATGTACCAGTAGAGAAAGTTGTTAATGTAGTAGTAAGCGTTGTTATGGAGGCAAAGGCAAGCCCTACAATAAATACAACTTTGGCGGAAAAAATGTTTTATGGATTTGCGAAGGGCCTAGGTGTAACAATAATTGATATTTTAGATGCAACTGATGAATATTATTTTAATGAATTTCCTAAATTAAAAGAAGGATATAGGCGGACTCCTGGAGCTTATGAAACAGTAAATGCGCTTTTTGAAAAAGATTATCGGGTTGCTATAGCAACAGACCCGCTAATTCGGCTTTTTGGAGTAATTTTAAGATTAAAATGGATAGGTCTTGATGAGTTTCCATACTGTCACCTGTCCAGCGCTGATACAAGTCATGCAGCAAAACCTCATCCGTATTTCTTTAAAGAGATTGTTGAGAAATGTGGATGTAAGGTTGAAGAAAGTGTTATGGTTGGTGATTTAATAGATAATGATATAGTAGGAGCTAAAAAGGCAGGGTTAAAAACTATATTATTTGTTCATGATGTCAATAAGGATATTATTCACAAGAGGTTATCATCCGAGGAAAAACCAGATTTTACAATTCACAAGCTTCCTGAATTACTTGAAATATTAGAAAAAATATAGATCTTTTCCACTAATCTTCTACAAGCATTTTTATCAAATCTTTAATGATTTTTCTCATCTCATCTGATTGATCTTTATACAATGTATATGTATCAAAACGTACACTGCCGTGATATTGCTTAGATAAATTAGTTTTTAATTCCAGGACATCCGAAGAGGATATAATGTCCCATGATTTTAGCCCTGGATACGGCCTATCTCGTAAACCGATTAAAATTATCCATCTACAATCACCAAAAGTAACTGCTTCACTGACATATTTTGGGACCATTTCAAAAGTTTCACGATCCGAGTGGTCGAAAAACACAAATACAAAATCAGAACCACGATACATAACTTGCCTATTAGTAGCATGGCTTTCATAACCAGAGAGAAGCCAAAATCGAACAAGTATTTCTTTAATTTCTCCTTTTAATATCATTTTTAAGGGGAACTCGTATATCTTTACACCTAACATTACTTGAGTCATTGTAGTACTGGCACGTAATCCCACAATTTTTCTCAAAAAGATTTCTATGCCTTCAAAGTCAAGACCTATAGCGGTAGCTTTTATATCGGTTAGTTCACTAATTTTTCGTCTAGGCGTTTCAAATTCTTTAAATTCCTCCTCCAACTTTCTTACAGGTCTTACTCTAGTGGGTACCTCCTTTGGCTCTTCAATTGCTGGTATTGCTTCTTCAAATTCGGGGGTAGGTGGTATCTCAATTATTTTCTCGGAGGGATAAAGTAATTCTTTTAATTCTTTTTCTTTTATATCATATTTATGGCCTATTAACCAAGCTTTAACCATAGCCAATACCATTTTTTCATTAAGTCCGATGATATTGAAGGAATGAAGTAATTTACCCTCCTCATTAAAAATCTTTAATTTACTTTCATTCCTTTCTATTATTAAATCCTTATACTGCACTCGTGACATTATTATCATCCCCTGGATATATGCTTATTTTATTGATAAATCATCAACATATTTGTAATTCAAGTTTAAAAAACACTCTTATTGTCGTATCATCTTTGTATTTTTATAAGCATAATGAATAAATAAATATTTACTCATTACCAGAAACTGTATTCGCAATAACCTATGGCTTCAATACTAAGAATTTTTCTTAAGAGAATTAATTATTATTTGTAAAAATAGAATCTATTCATGAATTTGCAGAGATGATAAATTATAAACATTGAGTAATATTCATTAAATCGCTACTATAGGATTCTCAAATTACTTTAATAAGTTCCTAAGAAGGTTTAATAAATTGAGATTTAATAAGAGGGTTGATGAAATGTATTTAACAAAAGAAGAAGAGAAAATGCTTGATGGTGAATATGGTGAAGGCTATGAAAAGGCTATGAGGATACTCGTAGTACTTGGAGACATCTATGGCGCAGAGAGAATGATTCCTATATCTTCTTCACAAATTTCAGGTATATCATATAAAAGTATTGGGGATGCTGGTTTGGAATTCCTTGAGGATTTTGCTAACTCAGGGGTTAAAGTAAAAGTAACAGCCACTATGAATCCCGCTGGGATGGATCTTGAAGATTGGCAAAAAATGGGCGTGTCAAAGGAATTTGCTGAAAAGCAAATAAGAATTGTAAACGCACTAAAAAGAATTGGAGTTGTGCCGATTCCCTCGTGTACGCCATATTTTCATGGTTTTTATCCAAGATTTGGTGAACACGTTGCTTGGGCGGAATCGTCGGCTGTTATATTTGTTAATTCAGTAATAGGTGCTCGAACAAATAGAGAAGGAGGGCCTAGCGCATTAGCTGCAGCAATAACAGGCAGAACACCATACTACGGTCTACATATACCTGAAAATAGATATCCGAATGTTGAGTTTAAAATAAATTTTGAGCCTCGAGGAAGGTATGAATTTTCACTTATTGGATACTATATTGGTATGAAAATGAGAAAAGGCATTCCCTTCATTACTGGACTTAAAAGTGCTACGATTGAAGAGCTGAGAAGTATGGGTGCTGGAATGGCATCCTCAGGAAGTATTGCGCTCTATCACGTTGAAAAAATAACCCCTGAAGCAAATAATGTTCCAAGACCAAAGGAAAGAATAGAGATTGAAAAAAATGACTTAGAGGAAGTAATTCAGAAGCTCAATACTTCAGGTACTGATATCATAGATTTGGTGGCTTTTGGCTGTCCTCATCTAAATTTAAAAGAGGTACTGGATCTCTATGCATATTTTAAAGAAAGTCCTCCAAAAACAAAAGTGTGGATCTGTACATCATCCGTCGTGAAAAGTTATCTTAAAAGTAAAGGAATTACAGATGAGCTCGAGAAAATGAATGTACTCGTCCTAGCCGATACATGCATGGTTGTTGCGCCATTGGAACAGGTAGGTGTTCATACGATAGGACTTGACTCAACCAAGGCTGCTCATTACACTAATAGTTTAACAAATATAAAAGTAAAATTGGCAGAGGGAGGAAAATTAATATGAAAAAATTAAAGGGAAAAGTAATTTATCCTGGAAATGTGAAAGGAAAAGCTCTCGTAACCTATGAACCTATTGGTCTTTATGGGGGAATAGATGCCAAAACAGGAATAATAACACAACATGAACACCCTCTTAGAGGTCAATCAGTTGCTGGAAAAATCCTAGTCTTTCCCCATGGTATAGGGTCTACTGTAGGGTCATATATTCTATTTCAACTTAGAAAAAACAAAGTTGCACCTATAGGAATCATTGTTGAAGAGGCAGAGCCTATAATTGCTGTTGGCGCAGTAATAAGTAAAATACCAACAATTCACGAAGTTAATATTAAAGAGATAGAAAACGGCAAAATTGTTGAAATAAAGGAAAATGGAGAAATAATTGTTTATGGCGAATAAAATTCTATAAGATCATTTCATCTATTTTTTTTGGGAAAGATGAAAGGATCTCCACACCATCTTTTCGGACAACCACATCATCTTCTATTCTAACACCACCGAAACCTTGAATATATATTCCTGGTTCTACTGTGAATACTTGATTTTCTTTTAAAATCCAATCAGCTTTTTGATTTAATGAATATCCTTCATGAACATCTAATCCAATCATATGCCCCAATCCATGAATGAACTCGCCATAATGCTTTACTATTAATTCTCTTGCTTGGGCATCAACATATTTTGCCTCAACACCATCTCGTATGACGTTAAGAGCTTTTTGTTGAGCATCATATGCTATTTCATACATTTTCTTTAGTTTATCATCTGGTTTTCCTATGAGAAACGTACGAGTAACGTCTGAAACGTATCCCTTATATTTAACACCAAAATCGATTAAAAGTATTCTAGTGGGTTTTTTATTATTATTTCCAGTTTTATAGTGAGGATCAGCTGAGTTTTCGTCAGCAGCAACTATAGTCTCAAATGCAAACCCCTCAGCACCATTCTTTCTACATCTATATTCCAATTCAGCTGCTATTTCCAGCTCAGTCATTTTCCTTATATCAATAGTTTCAATAGTCTCTTTTAAGGCCAATTCACTAATCTCTATTGCTTTCTTAATTCTTGCAATTTCTTTATCATCTTTTATTGATCGGATATCCATTAACTCCTTAGAGACATCTACAAATTCTGCTACGCCCTTAAGCTGATTGTAAGTTTTTACTGGTAAAATTGATAGGTTTAATCCAACTTTCTTAAATTTACTAAGCTCCTTCTTAAGCACATCAATGATTTTATTTTCAATAGTTTTTACTTCAAACTTTACTTGCTTTCTGGCTGTTTTTTCTTCAAGCTTAGAGGTGTATAAAACAATGTCGTCGCGAGTTAATATTATAAATGAGCCTTCAAAAATCCCAGACTGTAAATCAGTTAAGTAAAAAAACATTTTATCAATAAACGGATAGTTCAAAATTACAATAGCATCTATCTTTTTACTCTCAAGAACTTCTCTGACTCTCTCAATATGGCCTCTCATAGCTATCAGCTCATTAAATTGTAATTGTAAATAATAATAGATATATGTAGTATAGTCAAGAAATGAACTCTTTAATATTTATATTTTCAGTTTTTATGCTATGAACATGAAATCTCGCTTGCATAAAAATTTAAATAATATCCCAATTTATTTAGTAAATGTATATTACCATCATCTGGGATAGAAGATGAGTTCTGATAGAATTAGAAAACGAATAAGGCAAATGTTTGACGAAATGTTCGAAGAAATAGAGAGAGAATTTAAAGAAATGTCCGAAGAGATTGATGAATTATCAAAAAGAGTATTCACTGAATACTTTATGGATGAAAAACCTATGTGGGATTATCATGAATCATGTTTAGAGGCTACTTGTGAAGTTAATGATACAGATGATCGGGTAGTTATAATTATTGATTTACCGTATGTTGAGAAAAAAGAAGATATTGAAATAAGTATCAAAGGAGATAAGCTAGAAGTTAACGCAAGATTTAAAGAACCAGTCAAGTTTAGAGGATGGGCTGGACGTCTTGGTGATGTTAGTTTCACGCATATAAAAAAGACAATTCCATTGCCTGAAAATATAAACCCCGAAGAAGCTAAAGCTAAATTTAGAAATGGTATGTTAATGATAGAAATTCCTAAAAAGCACAAAAAAGTTAGAATAAAAATTGAATAACTCACTGAATACTCTTATATTTTATTCCAATAAATGAAATATAATCTGCTATTTCTTCTGCTTTATCAGAGATTCTGCCCAGAAATACTACTATCTCTTTAAGGATAATTTTAATTTCTGTATCTATATCCTCTGTCAGAATTTTCTTTATAACATCGAATTGAGCATCTCTAACCTGTTCCCTTAGTATCTCCACTTCTCCACTCCTTTTAAATGCCAAGTTTATGTCTTCCCATAAAGCTTTTTCCGCGTCAAACATAGTCTTAACGGTTTCTAATGTTTTCATTGCTAATTCCTTAATAGGTTTAATTAACGAACTTGGTACTTTAATCGGATATATCATTAAGTATCTAGCAAGCAATTCTGATCTATCTGCAACATCATCAATTAAGTCGAGAAGTTTAAATCTATCTTGACCGATATATGGCGGCATTGTTTCTCGAATTAGTATACATAATCGTCTTCTGAGGCTGTCAGCCTGATTCTCAAACTCAATAACCTTTTTAGCTTTTTCATGAAGTAAGTCATATTTGTCGTCGCAGAATGAATTAACAGCATCAACCAAATGCAGTACACTTTGGTAAGCATATTCTGTGTGTATGTCAAACATTTTCTCCAAATCTAATTTTTTCTTAGTAGACATAACAACACCCAGAACTCTAATTTTAAATAATAAAATAGTATTTATTTTTAGTATGCTTGTTTCATTAATATTAATTTTGGCATTGTCCTTTTATATAGCATGGAGTATTGGAACGAATGATGAAACCATGGCAACACCCGTTGGGTGTGGTGACCATATGGATGAAATTTTCTGATTTGATATTAAATTT
>JBECUL010000046.1:0-16987 GCA_040225955.1 Candidatus Asgardarchaeum abyssi
ATGATATCATTTGGTTTGGGATCCAAGATGTAACTAACTAAAATGGCTGGCAAACTTTGTGGAAAGTAAAGCCCCTTATAGTATTCCTTGAGACCTCTAAGGTTTGGTGTTCTGTATATTGATTGGGTAACCTCTACCGCTATGCCCCTTCTTATCGAAAAAATCTCTTTATGATTCATTTTTGCTATACCTGAACCAACAAGATTTTCAGCTCTATCAAAAATGGATACATTATCTCCTCTATTAATAGGATCACATTTAATAACTCCCGGGGCATATAGATTACTTCCTAGAAAAACAGATTCTGCAGCTATCTTATCAGCAATTATTTTCTTTCTGTATTCAGCTATCTCAAAGGGTCCTTTAACTTCAAAATAGATAACATTTTCTAATTTTTCATATATCTTAAAATTAGTTGATGTTCCTTTTTCTATTTTACTAATAAGATCATTTATATCTTTCACTTTAAGTTTGTTAATTCTCAAAAAATATCTACTAGGTGGTCTTTTTAAAGCTTCTACTACTTCAATTGCCTTTTTTTGATATGTGTTATAGATTTTAGCTATTACATCAATACTAAATTTAGTTTTACTTGCTATCTCTTCTAAATCAGTTTCTAGCATATGTCCAACCGTTCTATTTTTATATCCGATTTTACTATTCATGTTCAAAAAGTTTTGCCATGGATGATGACAACAAGAAGTTTTATTACATATATATTTTAGGTGATCTCTATGTCTCAAAAGAGACTTTTTGGTACATCTGGCTTACGTGGAATTGTAGGTATTAGCTTATTTCCAGAAATGTTTTTAAAAATGGGTTTAGCATATGCGAATTTTTTAAAAAATAGTGGGCAGATCATTATTGGTTCGGATGTGAGGGCTTCTTCACCTGCATTTAAATATGCTTTCATCTCAGGTTTATTAAGTGGTGGAATTGACGTTATCGATGTTGGTATCGCGCCCACGCCTGCGGTTTTATATGTATTGAAGGATACTGGTGCCGATGGAGCTGCTGTGATAACGGGAAGTCATGCGCCACCAGATATAAATGGACTTCTCATCTTTTTAGAAGATACTTCTGAAATTTATGGTGAATATGAAGAAGAGCTCGAGAAGATATATCATTTAGATTCAAATAAGTTATATCCAAAGATAAATCAGCCTGGATTTCTTGAAGAGGAGGATTTCTTTGATATATACTTGGATGCTATACAAAATAGTGTAAATGTTAAAAAAATAGCAGGATATGAAATTGTAATTGATCCAGGAAATGGTGCTATGTCAAAAGTGATGGGTGATATTTTAGAACTCTTAGATGTGAAAGTTATTAGAATTAATGATAATCCAAATGGAACTTTTCCCAATAGGGATCCATACCCTAGAAAAGAAAATTTAATTCAATTATCTCGGTTATCGGGGAAGCTTAACATATTAGGAGCTGCTACGGATGGTGATGGTGATAGAGTTATTTTTACTGATGAATCAGGACAAGTAGTAGAGGGAGACATAATTGGAACAATTTTTTCTATTGAAGAAATTAAAAAATCGAGATGTAAAGTTATAGTAACTCCAATAAATGCCTCAATGGTATTAGAAGAGGCAATTTCTAATTATGGTGGTAAAGTGATATATACCAAAGTAGGGCCTCCCGCCATAATTCAAGGTCTTAAGGAAAACAATGGTGTTTTTGGATTCGAAGAAACAGGAAAATATATATGGCCAAGGAATCTTTTTTATGGGGATGCTCTTCTTTCAACAGTAAAATTACTAGAACTTATAAGTAGAAAGAATGAATCTTTGAGCTCCATGATAAACTCTTTGCCTGTTTATTTTTCGTTTAAAAAAGCTATAAAATGCCCAGATGAGCTCAAACAGAAAGTTCTTGTTGAGATATTAAATCATTGGAGTAAAAAAATAGAAAATAAGCAATTAAAGGATGTTAATATCATTCAAATTGATGGATTAAAAATACTATTTGAAAAAGAAAATATGTGGGTTCTATTTAGACCGTCAGGAACAGAGCCTGTATTCAGAGTTTACGTCAATGGAAAGATAAAAGAAAAATCTAAATCCTTATTTGATAAAAGCGTTCAACTTGTTAAGAATGTAATTTATAATCTAAAGAATAATGAAAATAAAAACAAAAATAAATCTTTATCATCCCCGTAAAATTAAAAAATAATATGGTGAAGATAAATTCGTAGTAATTTAAAGTAATAATATATTACTTTATACTTTGCCGCGGTGGCCGAGTGGTTAAGGCGCGAGACTCGAGATCTCGTTCCGCTTTATGCGGAGCGCCGGTTCAAATCCGGCCCGCGGCGTTAAACAATATTATCTTTGACTATGATATCATTTGAAATTACTAATAGGCAGTGGTGATTTTATGAGAGCAAAGTGGAAGAAAAAACGACGAAGACGTTTAAAAAGAAAATTAAAGAGAAGAAAGAAATAGCTTTATATACTAAATAATCAAAAGTGTTTTGAGGTGTATAAAAATGCCAGGTTCGCACGGTTCTCTTACGAAGGCAGGAAAAGTAAGGGCTCAAACTCCTAAGGTAGAAGGTAGGCCACATATTCATCCCATTCCAAGAGTAAGAAATAAACGAAATTATATTAAGAGAGTAATTCTTGGTAAAAAAGTAGGACAGCCAGCATAATATCTATTTCTCTCTGTTCATGCTAAGTTGCTCAAAAATTTCTATTAGGCTCTTTATAGCTTTTCCTATCACATTTTCATCTTTAAAACGATATATTCTTATTCGTCCAAATCTTTTTTCTTCGATTAAATCTATGCTTTTTAAAAAATCCAAATGTTTTTTTACTGTAGAAAAATTTAAGTTTACTTGTCTTATAATTTCGGAAATATTAAGCTCTGATTGCTTTGCAAGCAGCACAAGCAATCTAGTTCTACCTTTTGATGAGAACAGCTCCTCAATTAGTTTATATTTTTCTCTACTAAATGAATTTTTAATCATAAAGATCCCTCTCTTAATGATGATAATAATATTTTTTCTATAGTTTCTGCTGGAACGTCCTCTAATGATATCAGAGTCGTTTTTCCTCTATAACCACTGCCAGATCTCTTACTTCTTATGTATCCAAGCTCTGTCAGTTCATTCACATACTTCCAAAGTTGTGTATGTTTAACTGGCTGTATTTCAAATTCTTCACATATTAGTTTGTATTCTCTCTTTAACTCCCCCGTTGTAATATATGCTCTTTTCTTATTCCGTAAAAATTTAGCAATTGCAAATAATATTAATTTTTGTTGTAAAGGAAGCATGTATATATCATCATATGCGATATTAGGACATATATCTGACTGGGCTTTTCTTACATGCTCAGGTGTAATAATTTCCGAACATTCCAACTCGGCATACTTCCCAGCCCTCCAAAGTAAATCTATTGCATATCTCGCATCTCCTTTTGATGAAGCAAGATCAGATATTAATTTTATTGTTTCACCTTTTACTACTCCATCAAAAAAGGCATCCTTAACTCTCATTTTTAGAATATCATAAAGTTGGTTAGCAGAATATGGTTTTAAATTAATAATATTATGCTGTAAAGTGCTTGATGTGCTCTTATCTAGAAATAAATGAACCGATACATCTCTGACTATTAAAATTAAAGATAGCCTTTCTATTGGATTCAATTTTGTATCATTTAATCTGGTTAATCTGTAAATTAAATCAGGACCTTGAAGCCTAATAGTATAATCTACTTCATCTAATGCTGTTATTAAAAATAAGTTCTCTTTTTCTAAGACATCTAGCATTACTTCATATAGTTCATTGGTAGAAAGTCCTCTATCAGGCAGTGATGGTAAAAGCTCTTTAAGAATTGTTTTTAGAATCATATATTCTTTTCTCGCCAATCTACAGTTCACATGTATATATCTTAGATTAATCCCAATATTACTTGCATAATTTTGTAATCTATTCCCAAATAATTTAGAAACGGCAGTTTTCCCAACTCCCACACTACCTGTTATTATGACATTTTTAGATATTTTCCCTGGGAATCTTATTACTGTATGAAATAATCTTGCTAAGAATCTCAGCTCCTTTTCACGATGAGGAAGATAAAATGGAACATAATCAATAGATAGTTTACTCTCATCTTTAAAAATACCTGAAGTTCTTTTTAACTCATCAATGATAATGTCCTTTCTATACATTTTAACTCATCTACAAAAACTATATGAAAAATAAGTTTTATATTTTTTGGATAAAAGTACATTAGATTGTACTAATATACATAGAGTAAAGTGAAAGTATTCTTAAGAAAACTTTATAGAATTTATCTGGAATGTTTTTAAGTTGACCACTGTAACAATTCCAGGCGTAGGGTCGATTCCACTTAATCTTTGATAATCTGTTTGAGCTTGAAAACAACCACTATTTATTATAATAACATTTCTGTATTTGCCTATACCATTTACATGAAGATGTCCCATATGAAAAATCTCTGGTATCTCTTCAATTACTAATGGATCGTCCTCGCATGGTGCAATGGGCGTTTTCCCCCCCCAGATTGGTGCTAAGTGTCTTACTTTTAGTAGATACATCATAATTCTTTCAGGTTTATTAACTTTAAGATTCGGAACAGCACTCATAATATCCTCAAGACTTCTTCCATGAGCCATTAATACTCTAACGTTATTTATCTCAATAAGTGATGGATTCCCTAACATTATCACATTTTTCATTTTATATAAAGCCTTTGCATATTCCTCTGGTATTTTTGGTTGGGGGAGTGCTTGAAGTGTAGGATCATGGTTTCCTGGGATTATCACTATTTTTATATCTTTGGGAATTTCGGAAAGAAGATTCGCGGCATATTCATATTGCTCAAATATATCTTTTATTATGAGATCTTCATCCTGATTTGGATAGACACCTATTCCATCAACAAGATCCCCACCTATGAGTAAAAATCCAATTTTGGAAGCTAAGTTCTTTAAATCCTCATTTCCATATTTTTGATTAATCCATTTTAAGAAGTTCTTAAAGGGAGATTCAAGAAATTCTTTACTTCCTATATGAATATCTGAAATAAAAACAGCCGCTACATCATCGTCACTTTTTTTAATAATTTTATTTGTAGGAATGTCTGGAAATTCAATTCCTTCCACCTTTAACAAATCTCGCCTTACAATATGCCCTTTTATAAGTACTACGGAATCAAGAATCGGTGGTGTTTTTTCAATAAGATACATATTGTTATTTAGAACTCCTTTGATCTCACCTGTTGAATCTTCAAGCGTAAGGATAATGTTTTTACCTTTATTATCCGTTTTGATTTCTGTAATTATAGAAATTGTTCTCACTTCTTGCAAATTACCTCTTCTCTCATAATTCCTTTTAATTTCCTCTATAGTTAATATTCGCTTTGCATCAATTCTCTCTTCAAGGATTTTTCTTAATTTTTTAAATCTGCTATTGAAGTATTTAACAAATCCTTGAATAGAAGCTGTTTTGTATTTACATAAACTAAAATCTCTAACTATAGATATATGGCATCTTTTTCTTATTTTATTTACTTCGCTAAAATTACCTTTTTCCTTAAACAAAAGAAAGTCCCTTAGCTTTTCTTTTGTTACTATTTTAATTTTCCTTTCTTCGAAAAATTGAATAATTTTATTTATTTCTATGCCTTGATAAATTAGATTTACAATAATGTCTAAAGCCTTTGGTGATACCTGTAACCCCTCTTTAAGAAAATATCTCACAATAGACGATTTTTCTCTTATTCTTACATTTTCCTCTGAAATACTCACCAATAACACCTTAGGGATTTATATGTTAATCATATTAATCATAAATATTCAAATTGTTACAAAACTACGATACATATCAGATTATAATAATTTTATTTTATATCCACATCACATCTTCGCTTTTTCTCCACAATACATAATCACTCTAAATATTCATAAGTAAAAACATCAAAATTTCCATATAAATTAATACTTGTACTTTCTCATTCGATGAGGTGACCTGATAAATGGTATCCTTTGAAAAATTTTTTCACATAATGAAGAAGATACTTAACAAAGAGATTCATGACCCATGGCCGTTATTTGAGAGATTGGATAGTAAAAGTAAAGATTATGCTTATATAGAAAAAATGGAACATCTTGGTAGAGTTTTATTAGTAAATTGTGGAGACTGTGATGGGCCATCATATATAGGTCATAAAACGTGTTTATTATGTATTAAAGATATATTACAAGAGATAAACCTTGATGGAAAAAAGAATCCCGATTATATAATTCTATCAAGAATAATTCCTACGTCGTCCATTAAAATATTTATAAAAGAGCATAAATGAGTGGCGTCGAGCATAATAATCGGTGATGTATATGAAATATCTCACAAAGGAATACATAGAAGAATCTATGAAAAGATACTTTTCCTATATTAAACAAAAAGTATATGAAGCATATAATATCGCAAGAGAAGCAAGAAAAAAAGGTTTAGATCCTAGTCATGAGGTTGAAATAATTCCTGCCGCTGATGTAGCATCTAGAATAGAAGGTTTATTGGGTCCGCCTGGTATTGCTAAGAGAATAAATGAACTACTAGAAAGTATGTCACGTGAGGAAGTTGCTTATAAAATAGCTGTAGAAATAGTATCTGGGAAACTTGGGAGTCTCTCTACTGAAAAAGCTGCGGATAAAGCTTTAAGAGTCGCACTTGCTATTTTGACTGAAGGAATTACCGCAGGTCCTTTAGAAGGAATAGCCCAAGTTAAGATAAAAGAAAACTTTGATGGAACAAAATATCTTGCAGTTTATTACTCAGGTCCTATTAGAGCAGCTGGAGGAACTGAAGCCGCACAAACAGTTGTAATCGCAGATTGTATAAGGCAAGCACTAGGCCTTGAAAAATATAAACCAACAGCAGATGAAATAAATAGATATGTAGAGGAAATAGAGCTCTATGAACGAAGAGTAACTCATTTGCAATATTCTTCTAGTAGAGAAGAGATAGAATTTGCTGTAAAAAATATTCCAGTTGAAATAACTGGCGAACCGACAGACCCTGTAGAAGTATCTGGGTATCGTAACTTACCTAGGGTTGAAACAAATAGACTCCGTGGTGGTGCCATTCTAGTTTTAAATGATGGTATTATTGGTAGAGCGCATAAATTACAAAAGATAATAAAAGAATTAAAGATAACTGGATGGGATTGGCTAGATACACTCGTAGAGATGCGTAAGGAGGGGAACAGTGAAGAGAATGAAAATACGAAAAGTAAGGTAGGTCCAGATTATAAATATCTTTCAGATGTTATTGCTGGTAGACCTGTTTTTTCACATCCTATGAGAATTGGTGGATTTAGACTTAGATATGGACGTTCACGTAACACTGGGCTTGCAGCCGTAGGCCTAAATCCAGTAACAATGTATGTTCTAGATGGATTTCTTGCACCTGGTACTCATATTAGAACGGAACGACCTGGTAAAGGAGCTATTGTTATGCCAGTTACTACAATTGAAGGTCCTACAGTCCTTTTAAGTGATGGTTCTGTTGTAAAAGTAAATAAGCTTTCAGAGTTAAAAGAGCTTCTTAAGAAGAATCTCAAAGTGAAAAAAGTACTATATCTTGGAGACATTCTAATAGGATTTGGTGAGTTTTTAGAAAATAACCACATACTTTTGCCATCACCATACGTAGAAGAGTGGTGGATCTCAGATCTAGAAAGAAATTTTAAGAAGATACCCACTTCAAAAGTTCCGGAGGTTATACTAGAAAAAGTAAAGCGTTTATTGGAAAATCCATTTTATGATGGTATATCCTTCGAAGAAGCATTTACTATATCGAAACTATATCAAGTCCCTTTGCATCCTAAATTTCTATATTATTGGAATATATTGCAACCTGATGATGTTGTTTTACTGTACGATTTTCTTTTCCTTAACCGCGAATCTTTAGAAAAAAATAATGAAATACCACTTGATCTCAATATTAAGAATATTTTAGAGCGAGCTGGGATTCCTCATAGGCTGGATGATGAGAAAAAGAAAATCATATTTGATAATGACGTTTCTAGAATGCTTTTTACGGTTTTCTCTTTGTCATCAGATAAAAAGTATTTTGATAAAAGTAGCTTGCAGTCAATGTCATCAATTGAAATTTTAAATAAAATTTCGCCAGTCTGTATACGCTCTAAAGGAGAAGTTTTTATCGGCGCTAGAATGGGACGACCAGAAAAAGCAAAGCCTCGAAAAATGTCCCCTCCTGTTCATGGTCTTTTTCCAGTTGGTAGTGCGGGTGGTAAATCACGGGATATACTTGAGGCTATTAAAAAAGGGAAAATAGTAGTTGAAACATATACTAGAAAATGTACTACTTGTGGTCTATTAATTCCATTTCCAATATGCCCAGTTTGCAAAAACAAAACAGTTCCCATAAAATATTGTTCAGATTGTAAAATAATAGTAAATGAAGATAAGTGTCCAAAGTGTGGTAAGCCACTAAAAGAGTACTCAAAAATGGAATTGGATATCAGAAAAATTTTTGAAACCTCCGAAAAAAGAGGTATTCTTATCAATAAATCAAAAATGCATGTAAAAGGAGTAAAAGGATTATCAAGTGCTAAAAAAATACCTGAAATCTTAGATAAAGCGATCTTGCGAGCTAAATATAATATTTTCGTATTTAAGGATGGCACTGTTCGTTTTGATGCTACAGATGCACCACTTACTCATTTTAGACCAAGAGAAATCGGTGCGTCTATAGAAACATTGAAAAAGTTAGGTTATACTCGTGATATTTACGGCGATCCATTAACATCTGAGGATCAAATTTTGGAGTTGAAGGTGCAAGATATAATAATTTCTAAACATGCGGGTGACTATTTACTTCGAGTTTCTAAGTTTATAGACGAGTTATTAGAAAAAGTATACGGGCTACCATCATATTATAATTGTAATAAAAAAGAGGATCTTATAGGACACCTTGTTATCGGATTGGCACCTCACACATCTGCAGGTATCATTGGAAGAATTATCGGCTTTACAAAATCTCAAGTCACCTTTGCACACCCATTCTGGCATGCGGCCAAGCGAAGGAATTGCGATGGTGACGAAGATAGTATTATTCTACTACTTGATGGCTTTTTGAATTTTTCTAAATCATTTCTTCCAAAAAAAAGAGGAGGTACTATGGACGCTCCATTAGTTTTGACTATATATCTTAATCCATTTGAAGTCGATGATGAATCATGGAATCTTGATGTAATGAAACGATATCCCTATGAGTTTTATCAACTCACTCATAAGTTTGTATCTCCAAAGGAGGCACTTGAGTATATTGAAATAGCTGAAAAAAGATTAGGAACTCCTTTCCAATATGGCGGTTTTCTCTTCACCCACGATACGGATCAGATAGATATAGGTCCTGACGAAACTACCTACAAAAGACTTAAAACCATGACTGAGAAGGTAAATGCACAATTAAACTTAGCACAGAAAATAAATGCAGTGGATGTGTGTGACGTTGCTAGAAAAGTAGTTACTTCTCATTTTCTACCAGATATAATTGGAAGTTTAAGATCATTTTTAACACAATCTTTTCGATGCTTGAATTGTAATACAAAGTATAGAAGAGTCCCACTTTCTGGTACTTGCTTAAAGTGTGGAGGGAAAATCGCATTAACGGTACCAAAAGGCTCCGTAACTAAATATTTATCATTGGCTAAAAAAATAGCTGAAGATTACAACCTTGATACCTACCTAAAAGAACGATTATTAATGATAGAGAAAAATATAGAGGCGCTCTTTAAAGAACTATCTGAAGAAGAAACTAAAGCTCTCTCGTTAGAGGACTTCTTTTCATAGTGATGAGGAAAATAGTAGCAATTATTTAAAGCGTATAGTTCTATCTTTTATCTCCTCATTTAACTCTTTTTGTAACTTTATGATATCTTCAATTTCTACAGTATCTATACTCTCCATAGGAACTTTTAGTCTAACTACGTTTCCCACAGCATCTATATTTTGAACATCTACGGGTATTTCAACATCAATTCCTTTTATTACAAGCTCAACTTTAAACGTAGGTATTGTAATTCTAATATTCCTTACAATTCCAACCATACGCGCTTTGCTGTCTATTACGATCCTACCCAATAATACTCCTGGTATATTATCTAGTTCGTATAATTCAACTTCATATTCCGCGTTCTCCATACTTCAACCTCCTTACACCATAATACAAACCAATAAAAACAATAGCAACATATACTCTGCATAAATAAAAACATTTTTTATTTCAATCCTATCCTATCTACACATATTTGGCAAAAATATAAAAAATAATTCTTAAAAAATACCCACAAATCAATAATCATCATTGGTGAGAATAAATGAATGAAATTAATGTAAATGTGAAACTTCTTGCATCCCTTAAATATTATTTCAACAATCAACATTTGACTCTTAAATTGAGGGAGGGCGCTAATATTAATGACCTTCTGAATACTCTAAATAATATTCTAAAAGAAAAGGGTGTTAATGTTAGAATTAATGATATGGAACACTTAATTTTGATAAATAAGATACATATTTCTGCGCTGAACGGATTAAAAACCTCACTGAAAAATGGTGACGAAGTTACAATAATTCCATTAATCCATGGAGGATAGCTCTTTGAAACCTCTTTCTGTTAATATGGCTCTGATTCTAACACCTATTGGAGAGATTAAAAATTCTCTAAGTTCCGAATTTCCAAAAACTCTAAAAACTCCTATATCCAAATCGGTCCAAAAATTAATTAGGTTGTGGAAAAGAGGCAGTTTTCGATCAAAAGACGTAATCATATTTGTAATTATTATCTTAACTCCAAGCTTATCTGAAAAAAATCTAAAAAATCCTAACTCCCTATTAAGTTCAAGAAAATAAGGCATTGGATTATTCTTTTCAATAACACATCTCTCCCATATAAAATGTGTAAAGTCGTCGAAAATTATTAGACTTGATTTCTTTGCCAAAAAGGGTATGTAGTCTACAATCTCTATTTGTTCCTTATAATTCTTAGGAGATAACATAACAATTTTTCTTGCTACGTACGAAAAATGTTCCTTATTCATAATCTTAAGTCTTCTTGGGTCAAATCTGCCAGCACAATCCACATAAACAACCTTTTTCCCTCTATGTGTGAGTACAGCATTTATTGAAGCTTGTAGTGCCAAAGTAGTCTTCCCAGATCCCAGATCCCCATAAATGTGAATAACTTTTTCCCTTGATACTATTTTATCAAGGTTCGGCAATCCAAATAAAATTTCCAGTGCCCCCAATATGGTATTTCGCTCAATATGTCAAAACGTAATACTTAAGGTAATTCTAAAATATTCTACTCATAAAGTTATTAAAAACTCATTTTTATTACCTTAAGTATTTTTAATGAAATAGAATCCTCAAATACTCATTTAAGAAAATTATTAGATGGCTGTAAAAGATAAAAAACATATTGAAATTCATCTAAATTTCAAGGATAATTATTATTTTATGATGGAGAATGAGGGTTATTTGGGTGCTGAATTATGTTAATTATGAGTATAATTCCCACTAATACTTTCTTTCTTCTTTTTACAACAGAGTTCTCAAGCTACTTTCAAATATTAAGTATATATATGTTATTTTCGTGAGTTCACTTTAAAAATACCTATCGGCTTTTATTTTCGTTTTTCCTACTAGGAGGGAAAAAATTTACAGCTTCCCTAGATTCATTCTAGCTCTTTTTTAAGCCATTTTTAAGAGCACCTTTAGTATTTTTATCATTTTCATTTTTCATCATCCGCTAGAATACCTCTAAACCCTTTTGTCGGGCTTTTTAAGTGAGTTATAGAAAGTAGTAGTAAGGTTTTTAAATAAACTTTCAAGGTTGAGGCTTTTTGAGGTGCTCGGTGTGAGAGTGGTGAGAGTTTTCTGTTCGAATAGAATAAAAACGAATATAATGAATATTAAGTACAAGAATCTCCGCAAGAGGGTCTTCATAATCTTCGTTATATTCTCACTACTCTATGCCGAGCTTATAATTACATACACTTCACCAATTGGTCCTATGAATAGCCTGGCTATCTTTGTTGATGAGAAAGGCAATGAAATAGAAAATGCAATTGGGTATTTCACAATAACTGATCGTGTACATTTCTTAATCAAAGGTCAAGGGAGATACCGTTTTAAAGTTTTATTTGATCTATTTGACTCAATTTCTTTAAAACGCAATGTTGCAGAGATTATTTACAAATATGAAATAATAATGTCGCACTTTATCAAACAAGCGTATGAAATAAAAAAGAAAATCGATAGCGAAAAAGATAAAGTAGTAAAAGAAAAACTCAAAGAACAATATATTTCTCTCTTAAAACAGAGCGAAAGTTGGATTAGCGATTTAAAAGATTTACTGCTCAGTAAAACTGAATATGTTAAGAATAAACCGGAAGTTAATTTGCTCATACAACTTACGCGAATATATCTCCTTGGAGAAAAAACTGCAAGACAGTTTACTAAAGGATTACAGAAAGCATTGGAGTTTAAAATTTTTGGAATTTTCTCAGTATACTTTGTTACTGCTTTTGCTATAACTTTACTGCAACATGACTCCAAACTTTATTTATCTATCACAACAGATAAAACGTTTTTAGAGTCCTTTGGAATACTACTTACAATTCTTAACCTTGTTATCTTTAACTGTGATCTAGACCATTTAGATGGTATTTTTAATGGAGACAAAAAACCTGAGACCTTAATAATAACCAATAATAATAATGAAGAAGTAGAAACTAGCGACAAACTATACAAGATCGAACAAGTTCTTCAATTTTTAGGAATATTTCTTGTAAGTTTAGGTATGTTTCTTAAATCCTTTGGCGCACCATTTTATATGGGCCTAGAACTAGTACATAAAATAGGAGAAATAATAGGACAGCATCTAGGAGAACAGGCAGAGTATGTATGGAATACAGTTGCAGGATTTGAGATTCCTCTTATAGGACAAACAGTATTTGAGTTTGTAGTAAATCTTGCACTTGGTGGATGGATGGATGCTGTTATTAACAACATAGTAGGCATGGTTCTATCATATATAGCTGATATGATAATGAATTATATAGCTAATTTCATAGGAGATATAACTGTGGACTTCTTACTCTACAATACTATTAATTAATCCGCCTTTGGTGAACACTTTTATTTTATTCTTTATTTCATAAATAATTAGGGGGTTGTACTATTAGGCGGTATAATTCTGAAAAATTTGTAATGAGTGAAAAAGTAAGGAAAATGATCTATATTGCAGAGAAACTTGTAAAAAACAAAGATTTAGTAGGTGCCTTACATTTCTATAATAGAGCTTATAGACTGTCACCTTACGATAAGGAAATAGAAAGTAAAATTCTTAGACTTATGAATATGATTTCCGAGAAAATAAAAAATAAACATGAAGGAAATGCAATTGAAATTGATGTTAAAAAATTACTAAGATATGCATCAGATCTAGAAAAAGATGGCGATATAGATGGAGCATCTTACTATTACAGTAGAGTGCTATATGTAGATCCTGAAAATAAAATCGCTTTAAGAAAAATACAAGAACTAAAGCAAATCTATTTCATAAGAAAACAAATGACTCTGGAAAATAAACAAAAGAAAAATCTGATAGGTATAAAGAAAGTTCAATGTTCTCCAGATGGTAAATACATCGCTTACGCTGGTTATCACTTATACCGTGATAACTTTAAAAATAAAATCATACAAGTAATAAACCTTAAAACAAAGAAGAATGTTATAAAGATAGATACTGAAGTGGCTTTTACGGATTTTACGTGGAGCCCAGATAGTAAATATATTGCTATTGCAACCGAAAATGGTGTACTTACAATTTTTGATCTTAAAAAGAAAAAATTTTCTAAGAAATTCGATATTTCTAAGCTAATTAAATATGTTTCCCCTATTAATGACCTTTGCTGGTCTGCTGATTACAGTAAAATTGCAATGTGGATCGAAGGTGGTTTTATTTTAATAAAAAATCCACTAAAAAGCAATTGTACTTTTTATATTAAGAGATACCGTAATAATGTAGTCTCTGGTGTAAGTCTCCATCCAAATGGAAATTATCTGGCAGTTTGTGTAACTGCTGGATTATCCTCAGATGAAATCCCCTATGATCTTCTTCATATTTGGGACTTAAAGAGAAAACGTGTGATCGCAGTATTTGAGACTCATATCAATAATAAAATCGATCACTTTCTATGGTCTTCTGATGGTAAGCACTTAATCTATAACGAAGATAACTATATAGTAGTTGTTAATTTTGAGAAATTTGAAAAAGACTACCTCTCAGGGAAGTTTAATCACTTCTTTGAATTAAATAAAAAGCGATATTTTCAAGGTATTCCTGGAGATAACTATATTGCGGGGGTTATTGATATTAGACCCTTAGATATAATCGAAAAATTTGAAGAGGAAATAATAAAGATTAAAAGCATTGCTTCTAGTCCAGATGGAAAATATGTTGCAGTAATTTGTAGCGATAACAGACTCGAGCTGATAAATCTTAATGATTTGAAGATTACAAATAGTTTCGACTTAAGCTGGAAATATTACTATAATGATTCTGATGATGCCCCCTCACAAGTAGAGTGGTGTCCTAGCGATAGTAAAAAACTAATTTTAAGTTGGTTGTCAGATATCACAATTATTTATTTTAACAAAGATTTCACTACATGATGACATCCAAGAATGGGTGATACGATATTGTTTTTTATGCTTAAGAGTTAGAAAGTCATGATGATTCATCTATTAATCATCCACTCTCTGATGTTACCTTGTCTTGATAAATTTTGAAAATTTGTAATTAGACTCCATTTCATCACTCATTAGAAGATTCAGATTCGTGTACAAATGTAGGCTTTTCGGTATTGAGAGAAGGTCTTCTTTTCGTCATCTCTTCTTACTTCTGGTTATTATATGACAACATTTAGAAAATGAGTGATTTATAAATGATCTACGGCATTTTAACTTTTGACCAGCAAAAAACAGTGTTATATCACCCATTCTCGGATGTTACCAAGATCATTTATATTTAGGGGTACGACGATACTTGTTTTCTCGCGCATATACTAACTATTGTCGTACCCTTTTTAAATCACCCATTCTTGGATGTTACTAAAACAAAACCAAAAAATTTTTATTCACCTATTCATCTTAAATATTGAGCTAAATGCCCAGGTGGTGTAGCCAGGCCTAGCATGCGGGACTGTCACTCCCGCGACCCGGGATCGAAGCCCGGCCTGGGCGCCAAATTTCTATTATTTACTTTAAACTTTGTACTTTTTACTTGACGCCTTTCTGTACCATTAATTTGTGGTGTAGAGACCATAATTCCTTTTCCTTAGAAAAATTTATAAGTGAAACATTGAGACTTAACACAAACCCACATAGGGCCCGTAGCTCAGTCGGCAGAGAAATCACCGAAAGCGCCGGATTCCACGCCGGAGGGTGTGGAAGGTGAAGCTTTTAACCGATATGATGCCGGGAAGAAACCCGGCGGTCGGGGGTTCGATTCCCCCCGGGCCCGCTATGGTTTTGTGGGAGGCGGATACTTGAATATTGAAAATAACAAAAGAATTTTATTTGAAGTTTTGAAGTTTAAGGAGGTAAATCATTATTCTTATAGGTGAGTATGTATATGTCTGAATCTGCGCTTACTCCAGATGATTTGTGGGAATTAATTAAGGCTCAACTTATTGAGAAAGGTCTAGTAAGACAGCATCTTGATTCATTCAACGAGTTTGTTGAACATGGTCTTCAGCAAGTTATAAATGAAATAGGTATAATCGAACCAGAAATTACTAGAAGGACAAACAGAGAGGAGCGAGCATCCTTCTATGTAAGATTAGGACGAATAAGAGTAGGTCGTCCATCTATTAGAGAGCCCACAGGTACTATGGTTCCAATATATCCCTCTGAAGCACGGTTACGAAATTTAACATATGCCGCGCCCTTATATCTAGAAATGACTCTTGTTTATAGGTCGGAAAACGGAATTGAAAGTCCAGAACAAACAGAGGAAGTTTTTATTGGGATGCTTCCGATAATGCTTAAATCAAAATATTGTCTTCTACACGGCTTAAGTGATGAAGAGCTTATTAAACTTGGTGAGGACCCAAAAGATACTGGTGGTTACTTTATTATAAATGGGTCTGAAAGAGTGCTTGTGGCTCAAGAAGATTTAGCTCCAAATAGAGTACTTGTTGATGAAGCTGATAAATCTGGAAATATTACTCATGTAGCTAAAGTTTTTTCCGTTCGTAGAGGTTTTAGGGCTCCTCTATTGATCGAACGGAAAAAGAATGGAACGTTACAAGTATCAATGCCATCTGTTCCTGGTAAAATCCCATTTGCAATTTTATTAAGGGCATTAGGTGTTGTTTCAGATAAAGAGATTGTAGATGTTGTAGGCGGAGATGAGGATATCGTTAGAGAATTAGTTCCATCTTTAGATGAAGCTAAACATATTTTTGTACCTGGAAATAGGATACAAACCGAAGAAAATGCTTTAGACTATATAGGAAAACGTGTAGCTGTGGGTCAAATGAGGGAGTATCGTATACAAAGGGCGCAACAAGTTATAGATTATTACTTATTACCACATATTGGTACACTCCCCGAAGATAGACTCAAGAAGGCATATTTCTTAGGGCATATGGCTCGAAAGTTAATCGAATTGGCTCTCGGTAAAAGAAAACCTGATGATAAAGATCACTATGCAAATAAAAGATTAAGGCTCGCTGGCGATCTTTTAATGAGTCTATTTAGAGTAGCTTTTAATAACTTGGCAAAAGATATAAAATATCAATTGCAACGAGCCATTACAAGAGGTAAACCGATTCTTACCAAAACAACGGTTCGTGCTGACCTAATAACTGAGCGGCTAAAGCATGCTCTTGCTACTGGAAATTGGGTAGGT
>JBECUL010000047.1:0-16981 GCA_040225955.1 Candidatus Asgardarchaeum abyssi
AGCAGGAGTCCCCTTAAGTAAATTTTTAATCTGATTATAATTTTCAAAAGGCATCATGAATTACTTTTGTGAGTTCTAATGAAAAACTAATGAATTCTGGAAGAAGAGAGTATCCCTCAAATTCAAGCGGTAGATATTCACTTATAATGATAAATAAGTACTTCTTCGCTCTCTTCTTCGTCATAATAATGTATACATGACCATCTAACGAGAACATCTCGGCATACTGATTTAGAAGTTTAAGGGTGTTAGTTTCATTTAATTCGGCTAAGTCAGTCTCTTCGTTATTAATAAAAAGTATCCACTTATGTTCATCATATATTAACTTAATTTCGTGCTTTATATCAAATTCTAACTCTTTTTCAACAACTAATAGTTTTCCTTGATAACCTAAAAAGTCTTGAATGCAGTATATTCTTATTTTTTTATCTTTTCCCATAGTGTAAGTTTCTCCTCTCGGACCAAAAACTACATACTGGGGGAATGATGAGGAGAGTAAAATTATCTCCTTTTCTGTAGGAAGCCTCTCAATTTCTATACTGTGGTTCATATTTTTCTCAAAAACGCTCTTCTCGATATCTATTAGTAAAAGTACATCATCTGCTAATTTTTCTCTTTCTAATGCCTTTTTAACTTGCAGATTATGAAGTATACCCAAGACTATATTAATTGGAAATACAATAAGTGTTATTGCAAAAATTGATTGCATCAAAAGAAATGAAAATGCTTGTGAAAGATCTAAGAAGATTGGTTTAAAAAATAGAGATAGGAAGATCATTGCAATTAGTGTTTCTATTAGTAAAAATTTTGTTGAGCGAAAGAGTGTAAATCTAGGATCATATTTTACTTCGAAAACTCTCTTAATTTTCTTTTTGATCTCATTTCTTAATTTTTCTATTTCTTGATATTCCAAAATAATCCCTCATAATGATTTAAAATAATAAAGCTAAATGAACTGCAACAAAAAATATTGTATATCCAAAGCTTAGAGAAATTATAAGTATCGCAATCACTACTTTCTTTATTGAAAAACGCTCACTATACTCAACATGATAAATTAACCATATTGATGCAAAAATGCCTATTATGAAAATCGCCAATACAATATAAGGAATCAGCCAAGGACCTAATTTTGGTAACCACTCTGGCCAACTTATTTGCATGATCATACCTCCATTTTAAAGACATATAGTAGTATCGTTTTGATAAAAAGAAATGTATTTTCTTATCAATTTTTTGCTATAATAAATGGTAACATTTGAGAATAGGTGATATAACACCGTTTTAGCACTTAGGAGTTGAAGGCTCATGGTAAATCATTTATAAATCACCCATTTTCGGATGTTACCTAATAAATTTAAAACAGTCTTATCTTTCCTTCAACAAGCTCATTTGTTAATTTTGTAACATTTGCAACCTCACTTTCAACTAGGGAGGATATTTCTGATTTGATAACATTCCACTTCTCAGGGCTATTTACTCTTATAGAAACACTTACTACTTGTGGTTGAGTGATAGGCTTTCCTATTTGACTTAGGATTTCAACGTATGCTTCATCTACATACTCAACTTTCTCTATAATTTGATTAGCAATTCTATTAGCAAGTACTGTATATATCTTCCCAACATGATTTACAGGGTTCTTCCCCGCTGTCGCTTCAAGTGTCATGGGCCTAAACGGTGTAATTAAACCATTAACTCTATTTCCTCTACCTACTTGGCCATCATCACCAGCCTCAGAACTAGTCCCAGTAACGGTAAGATATACGGATGGATTTTCTGGATCTACTATATCAGCAGTATTTACGAATATCTTCACCTCATACTCTGGAACAAGCTTAGCTGATAGATCTTTAACTTTCTCGATTATTCTATCTTTAACATCTAAATAATGATCCAAATTAGGTATTAGTGATGCTATAGTAGCTACAGCTATTGTTAAATTCACAGTATTTCCTCTTCGTAATCCCATAACCTTAATATCTTCCCCTATTTCGGGAATTTCTTTTTTTACGTCCTTTGAGTTTAGTAACGTTTCTGTTTCTAGGACTAGTTTTTCCAAGGGGGATAAGGGAGCAAACGATACGCCTACAGAAGTATCATTTGCTAAAGGTGCTTCGCTTTTCGCATTAAAGATTGCACGAAGATCTTGCGATCCAGAACGAACTTTATAGTCTGGCATTATATGTAGATCTGGATCTAAAAACCTAAAGTTCCTTTTTATATAATCACGTATAGCAGATAGTACTATTGGCCCGACTGGAACTTCTACTTCGCCACCATCTTCAAGTCTTACACGATTAGTAACCCTACCAACTACTAAAATATAGATAGGATCTAGAACATCGCCGCCTCCAAAGTCAACTTGAACCGAGCCTCCAACCAAGACTGCTTTATCAACATTGTGATGCAATATAGTCCCGAATTGTTCTATGTAATATTTACTTAACCTTCTGCTAACTTCGTCAACTATAGCATCACATATCGTATCTGGATGTCCAATTCCCTTACGTTCTACGATCTCAATGTCTCTTTTACTTACAGGTACATCGGTTAATTGCATAATGTCGACAAAATCCATCATTATGATCACCTTTAAATTGAAACTATATGAAAAACTATGACTCAATAAATAAATTTTTTGTATAAATATAATCAAAAAAATTACTCAGAGTAATAAAAATAGTATTATGCCTTAAATGAATATTCTATTTTATATTTTGAATCATCAAACTCAATAGTTCTTATAAGTTTTCCTATTCTAATAGCTTTTTGTCTTTTTATACTAGCACTGGAATCTTTATACTCAGGTGGTATTTCCAGTTTAGTAACAACTATCTTGTGCCTTAATGTGAATTTGTTAATATCAGTTATTTTGTCCTTAAAGTCGGGTGCTATTTCATTTAATATGATGCTATTAATTTCTTCAGAGGGGGGAACAATCAACTTAACAAAATCAAGTGCTACTGAAACATCAGCTGATGATTTTGACGGTTTAGGAAAAGATGTTTTACAGGTAATCTTAAGCGTTCTTGCTACCTTTTTATCTAATGGAGTTATAGTTAGGAATAGATATTCCTCATAGAGCATTTTTGAAATTAGTTCCTTTAATTTTTCTTTATTTAGTATTGTTTCCACTTTCACTTCATACAATAATTCTTTAGATTTCATTGGTTGAATTCCAAAGTTTCTCAGAAAGTCTGTATAGTCTTTATGACTATATATTTTCCCAGAAATCTTATAGTCGCACTCTTCTAAATTTCTAACAAATATATCCATTAGCAAAGATTCGTATCCGAAAGACCCAGAGAACGTAACCTTATTTTTCGATATATTTACTTGTAATACTGGACCTTCGAATTCTCCACGGCCATACTTTACAAATTCTCTATGTACCCCTTCATCGATTTTATTCATAATTATTTTTGTGATATAATGCATTGTTTTTCCTCCTTAAATCGTACACAAGGTAAATAGCACTTTCCAGATATATTAAAATATCAGTTTTCTTCCTCTTCTGGTAATCCAGTTAATGCAACATAATAAAATTCTCCAATTTGCTTTTGATACCTGTCAAGCCTTGATCCCTCTTTATTAACTCTCGGTCTCCCTGTTTGAGGATCTCTTCTAAATGTTATATCTACATCTTTAAGGAACTTGTTCATAGCCGTTCTTAGATCTAATGGTGTTGTAGCAAATCCTTCCATAGCTGGTTTGCCCGAAAATACTATCATACTATCGCTTATTAAGTCCTGAACTATTAAATCATGTTCTACTATAAAGGCAGCGGCATCTCTACTCTTAATTACTCTTCTTACGATTTTTGCCATTGCAAATCTTTCTTCTACATCAAGGTACGCACTTGGCTCATCCAAGAGATATAAATCAGCATCCCTGCCAAGAGTTGCAGCAATAGCAACTCTTTGTAACTCTCCACCACTGAGGGTCTTTATATCTTGATCCATAATTCTTTCTATACCAAGGGGACGCAACACCATAGTAAGATACGATGTATCATGTAGCTTATCACCAACTACTTTTCGTAAGAACATTCTAACTGATCCGCTAAAGTCTGCTTTAAGATACTGAGGTTTGTATGCAACTTTAAGTCCTTCTAATTTTAATTCTATGTTATCTGGTTTTATAATACCAGCAAGAAGCTTAACAAATGTCGTTTTACCTATTCCATTAGGTCCAAGTATTCCTATTATCTCACCCTTGTGAATTACTCCTGCAGATGTATGAAGTGTAAAACCATCAAGACTTTTTATCAACTCCGGATATTCTAGTAAGATATCTTCTGAGGACCAAGAACTTTCGAGAGACGCAGTTACACTAAAGCGTATTGGTTCATCTCGAAATCTGATATTTTCTTCGGGTATCATTCCATCTAAATAGATATTTATTCCATTCCTTACTGAATAGGGAAGTGAAATAATACCATATGCCCCTGGCCTACCATAAACTATAGAAACATAGTCAGATAGATAATCTAGAACGGCTAAATCATGCTCCACTATGATTACAGTTTTTCCAATGGTAGAAAGGCTATGTATAAGTTTAGCAACACGAATTCTTTCTCTCACATCTAAATAACTTGACGGCTCGTCGAATATATAAACATCAGCATCTCTTAAGAAAACAGCAGCTATTGCTATTTTTTGCAACTCTCCACCAGAGAGTAAAGAAACTTTTCTATCCCAGATGTTTGTAAGTTCAAGAATGTCTTTAATCTCATCAATTTTTCCTCTTTCATCAGCTTTCTGTAAAAGTTCATTTACATTCCCTTTAATAACTGAAGGTATTTCTGTTATATACTGTGGTTTAAAAACAACTTTCAATTTGTCATTTGCTAATCTTGTAAAGTAAGCCTGTAATTCACTTCCCTTAAAATATTCTATAATTTCATCCCAATCTGGAGGGCTCTCATAATTTCCTAGATTAGGTTTGATTTTTCCAGCAAGTATTTTTAGCGCTGTAGATTTACCAGCACCATTAGGGCCTATTAAGCCAGAAACCTTTCTAAATTTAGGAACTATCATTCTATATAATCTAAACATATTTGGCCCATATTGGTGAACTATACCCTCTTTGAATTCTTCAGGTAGGTTAATTATCGTTATAGCCTTAAATGGACATTTCTTTACACATATACCGCAACCAATACACAAGGTCTCTGATATTATAGGATACCCATCCTCACCAAAAGTAATACAAGAACTGCCAACTCTAACTACTGGGCAAAAACGATAACATTCTTTCTGACAATCTTTGAATTTACACTTGTCTCTGTCAATAACCGCTATTCTTACCATAAAAAACCTCCAAAAGATACTCTAAAGGAAACAAGAACAGTGCAAATTTAAAATTTATGAAAGATTGTATTTTATCCCTGCTCTCACTTTTTCATCTTTTTCAGTCATTACTGCCCAACCTAGATTCTTAGTCAAATGCCCTATTCCTATTTCACCATTTCGGTCTATAACTATCACGCCAAACTGAGGATCAGGAATTCTTCTCTTTGCTACTTCAAATACTAATTTTATAGCATTGGTTGGAGAAAGACCTTGAATAATAAGAGAGTTTATTCTGCACGCTACAGCAAGTTTAACTATATGTTCACCTATTCCAGTAGCGCTAATAGCAGCACCCTCATTATCTGCATATGTCCCGCATCCGATTAATGGTGTATCTCCTATTCTTCCTGGAAGTTTTAAAGTTAAGCCACCAGTTGATGTAGCAGCTGCTAAATTGCCATCAGAGTCGATAGCTACAGCACCAACAGTATCAAAGAACATGTCCATCTCTTTTAATAGCTTATAGTTTTTAGATAAATAGCTTAAATTGTTTTTCGAAAATTTATCCTTAAGTTCCATCCACTTTTCTCTTGACCGTGGCGAGATTAAATTTTCCTCTAATGGAATTTTAAATTTATTAGCTAGTTTTTCTAAGAAATCTCCTGCGATGAGGACGTGATCTGTTTTCTCCATAATTATCCGAGCTAAAGATATGGGATATTTTATTCGCTTGGCAAGTGCGACAGCACCACAATTTAGAGTACGCCCATCCATTATTGCCGCATCCATTTCTATATGACCATTTATATTTAAAGCAGAACCATACCCCGCATTAAATACAGGGTTTTCTTCTAGCTCTTTTACAGCTGCTTCGACAGCATCAAGAGCAATACCACCGCTTTTTAGTATTTCGTACCCAATCTCAGCTGCTTTGCTAACACCTTTTAGTACACTATTAACATATTTTTCTTTAACCCTTCCAGCTCCACCATGTACTACTATTCTGTACATGAGAACAACACCTCAGTGCTGTGACGTTTTCGTTTTGAAATATAAAAATATTTGAATATAGCGCGTTAATTCTCCTTTCAATGTTTAATATTTTTAAGTTCTAAGAAGAAAAATGATATGTTATAACATGAGGTGAAGATGTATGAATAGGAATTATGACAAATTTAGTGAAGACTATTGGAAAGGGGTCCTAGATGCATTATCACTTATTGAAGATTTTATTTACTGGCAGAGAGAACATCCAGACGAAAGTAAAGATATCTTAGAATTTGTTCAAGAGTGCATTAGTGAGGTTAGGAAAAAAATAGGTCCTTCTCTTCTTGACATATTGGGAATTGCCTTTGCTAAGGAAAGAAAAGAAGAAATTGACAAAACGAAAGAATCCACCTTATATGTAGAAACGACTTCGACAAGAGAAAGTGAACCACAACAAAAAATTCAAGAGAGAGGAGAGACAGCAGAATCAAGTGAGAATGAGATAATTTCAGAGATTGATAAGTTAGACTTAGATTTAAATGATACAGAGGGTAACTGATAAATAATAAGATTTCTTCTTTTTATATTTTCAAAATAAAAAAGAAACAGTCATCAAGTGCTAGGTTGATTTTAGGGCCCAATTGCCCTAAGTATAACTTACTATTTAGTATTTAACAAAAACATCGCCGCCTAATATATTACTTTGATATTTTTGACATTAAGGCGGCTCTGAACCAAGACTTTCTGAAATATATGAAACTTAAAAATTTTCACAGTAATATGTATTTGGTTTCCCTATCAACCCAGCACTTTCAAGATAATATATCTCTATCATTCTATTAAAACTTTTTTATTATAGAGAAATAATTTTTAAGGATACTTATGATTTTTAAAGAAAGAGTAAGAATTTTAATAATCTTATTTACTATTTATCAGAGAATGCTAACGAAGTATATCAGCAGAATGGTGATTTTATGTTACAATCATTCTTTGAACCGAAAAGTATTGCCATTATAGGAGCCTCAAAAAAACCAGGTAAGATTGGATATGAGATACTTAAAAACATAATCGAAGGAGGATATGTAGGGAAAATATTTCCAGTGAATCCAAAGGAGAATGAAATACTTTCACTTAGGTGTTATCATAACATTAAGGAAATAAAAGATCATGTCGATTTAGCTATAATAGCAATTCCAGCAACTGCTATTCCATCTGTATTAGAAGATTGTGGAGTTAAAGGAATCAAAAACGTGATAATAATTTCAGCTGGATTTAGTGAAGTGGGAAATATTGAACTTGAAAATAGAGTTAAAAAAATTGCGCAGAGACATGGAATAAGAATAGTAGGGCCGAATTGTGCAGGGATTATAAACACTTGGTATAATCTCTTTGCTTCTTTTGAAGTTAGATGTAAACGTGGAGGCATTTCCTTGATTTCTCAAAGTGGGGCTTTTGGTGGAGCTTTTATTACTCGTGCAAACTACGAAAACGTTGGGATTTCAAAGTTTGTAAGTTATGGCAATGCAATCGATATAAATGAAAGTCATCTAATAAGATATATGGCTGATGATAAAACTACAAAAGTGATAGGGATTTATTTAGAGTCGACAAAAGATGGTAGAGAGTTCATTTCGGCTGCTAAATTAGCTTCTAAGAAAAAACCAGTAGTTGTTCTAAAAGCTGGTAGAACGATGTCAGGAAAGAGAGCTACAGTATCACATACAGGGTCTTTAGCAGGAGATGATAAAATATATGATGCTGCATTTAGGCAAGCAGGGGTCATCAGAGTTTTTGATTTTGATGATTTTATTGATACACTATATATTCTAGAAACTGGTATGCTACCAAGTAATGATAACATTTTTATAGTTACAAATAGTGGTGGACCTGGCGTTTTAGCCGTCGATGAATGTGAATATATAGGGTTAAAGGTACCAGAAAGTAGCTATGAGTTAAAGGAAAAACTATCATTTTTACCACCTATATGTAGTATTAAAAATCCAATAGATTTGGTAGCAGATGCTAACTATAGCCGTTATTACGATACATTAAAGGTTTTAGCAGAAAGTAATGAGGTGGGCGGAGTTATAGTAATATGTGTTCCCCCAATTTTTATAGATCCTATGGATATTGCTAAGGCTATAGTTGATGTAAAAGCAATATTTGATGAAAAAAAGAAACCCATGATAGCATGCTTTATGAGTGGAGATGTTGTGGCAGAGAGTATAAAATTTTTGAAAGAAAACAAAATACCTGTTTTTCAAACTCCAGAAAGAGCTGCCCGTGCAATGCAAAAGTTAGTTTTAAGAAAAAAGATCATAGAACGATTACAATCATCATAGAGATCTTAAAATTAGCCCCCACCAACTGGAGGAAAGATTGCTATATTTGTATCTTTCTCTATTTTTGTATCCAATCCATTTAAAAAACGTATATTCTTTCCGTCAATAAATATCGCGAATGAGTCTCTCAGTTGATTTGTTTTCCTATCTATCACTAAATCTAAAATTTTAGGATTTGTCTCATTAATAAATCTGATTAGTGCTTCTCTTAGGCTTGTTCCTTTTTCAACATATAATTCATACTTATTTGATTCAACAAGTTCTCTGATAGATGCAAAGAGGCGAAATGTAACCTTAATTTTATTTTTCATAGCCATGAGTATAACACCATTATTTTTCTTTCAAATAACTTTTAATTAATATTTTTAATTTTAAAAAGAATCGCATGGAATAGTATTTAAAGTTGAAAAAAATAAAAAGCAAATCAATAGAAAATATACTTAATATAATCAGACGTGGTATATATGGTTCTATATGACAGATTTGGTAGAGCAATCTTAAATTTAAGAATTGCAATCACTGATAGATGTAACCTTAACTGCATCTATTGTCATCATGAGGGAGAGTATATTACATCACAATGTAGTAAGGAGAACAGTAATGTCGAATTGACTGTAGACGAAATTGAGAGAGTTATCAGAATTGCAGCAGAGCTTGGAATTAAAAAGGTAAAAATCACTGGAGGAGAACCACTAATAAGAAAGGATGTCGTTGATATCGTTGACAGAATAAGCAGCATACCAGGAATAATAGAAGTTTCAATGGTAACAAATGGATTGTTGTTAGAAAGATATGCACTGAAATTGAAAAAAGCAGGACTTAAAAGAATAAATGTAAGCCTTCCAAGTCCTATACCTGAAAAATATAAAGAAATCACCGGATATCCGTTATTAGACGGCCCAGAAAGAGTTATTCGTGGCATTAAAGAAGCTATAAAAAGTAAGTTGTATCCTGTCAAAATAAACATGGTTATTTTAAAAGGAATTAATGACGTGGATATAGAAGCTGAAATGAAAATAGCTAAGGAACTAGGTGCAATATTGCAATTGATTGAGTTACAAGATCCTTCTGCAAAAAGCGATTTTTTTCAAAAATACCATCATCCACTTATTGATGTGGAATCAGAACTTTCCAAACGAGCTAAAAAAATAATTATTAGAGAACTACACCATAGGAAAAAGTTCTTTTTAGAAAATGGTCTTGAGGTAGAGGTTGTTAGACCAATGCATAACTCGGAATTTTGCAAGTATTGTACTCGACTTAGAATAACGAGTAAAGGCGAGTTCAAACCTTGTCTTTTAAGAAACGATAATCACGTTCCGTTTTTAGATGCTTTAAGGAAGAATGTAAGTGATGACACTTTAAAGAAATTAATGATAGACGCTATTATGAGAAGAGAGCCGTACTTTAAAGATAACAGTCTGGTGATTAAAAATGAGTATAAAGATGGTGGATATTAGTGAAAAAAGAGATATTATAAGAGTTGCAAAAGCTAGTGGAAAAATAAAGCTGAAGAAAGAAACAATTAATCTAATTAAAGAGATGAAAATTGAGAAGGGGGATGTCATATCTGTTGCAAAAACGATGGCTATTCTTGCTGTTAAGAAAACACCAGAGCTCATACCGCTCTGTCATCCTATTCCAATTACAAATGTAAGGGTTGATACCAACTTTCTAAATGATTCTATAGAAGTGACGGTAACTGTTAAATCCATTGCGAAAACTGGTGTAGAGATGGAAGCTCTATCGGGAGTTGTTGCCGCGCTATTGAACATATGGGATATGGTAAAAGCTTACGAAAAAGATGAAGCAGGTCAATATCCAACGACACTGATTTATGACATTCGTGTTATTAAGAAAGAAAAAATTGATACATGAGATGATCTTGATGGAAAAAGTAAAAATTGTAAAGAGAAATGAGATCGACATACAAAGAGTTTTTAATGAAATAAGAAAGACGACACATGCTGTTGAATGCGGCGCTATAGTTTCCTTTTTGGGAATAATTCGTGGTATAGGACATGATGGGGCAAAAGTAAAAAAAGTAATATACGAAGCCGACTTTGATTTCGCACTTAAGAATTTAAAAGAAATTAGAAGAAGACTATTAGATAAATACCCAGATGTAAAAGATTTATACATATATCATGTTGTGGATGAAATGAATGTTGGCGATAGCTCAATTCTTATAGTTGCTATTTCTGGGCATAGGCAACAAGCATTTAAAGCGGTCGAAGACGCGATTAATATCATCAAAAAAGAAACTCCGATCTGGAAGAAAGAGATTACTGAAAAAGGAGAATATTGGATTTCTGAAGAAGAAATAATCAAGATAAACAAAAAGGATTTTACAAGAATAGAAAAAAGAAAAGCAAATAAAATATTTTAGAAGCAGCGTCTAACAGCTGCAGGTCCTTCTTCGTCGTAGTGCTTTCTTGTTACCCAGAGTCTCTGGAAGGTCTTAAGTGATGCTAGAATGCTGCCGCCGATCCAAACAGAGAATTGTCTTTCTGGAGGAGCAATTATTTTTATCTCGGTTCCTTCTGGAACTAATTCCCTCAGTTCCTTGTATAGTCTTTCCTTAAGCCCTGGAAACATTGTAGAGCCGCCACTTAGTACTATATTAGCATATAGATCCTTACGTAAGTCTATGTCACATTGGTTAACAACGTCAACTATTACTTCATCGATTGGATCTTCTTCTAATCCTATTAAGCTTGGATTAAAGAAGACCTCTGGCGCTTGAAATCTTTCTGGACCTATTCTCAATATGCTACCATCAGGCATTGTATATGACTTCTCCATTTTTTCGCCCATCTTTGTATAAAGTTCTAATTCCTTCTCAGGATCAAGAGCAACATAACATAATGTCTCTTTGATGTCTCTTACTATTTCTCTTTCAGCCGATGTTGTCAATGCATAGCCTCTCTGTCTTAATAACTTTCTTAGATATTCAGTTATATCCCTACCGCCAAGGTCTATTCTTCTTATAGCATGAGTTATAGCGAAGCCTTCAAATATTGGAACTATGTGAGTAACACCATCTCCAGAGTCAACAACAAGGCCAGTGGTTCTACCAGAAGCATATAATGATAGTACAGCTTGCATTGAGACGTAAATTGCTGGCACACCAAAAGTTTCAAACATTATTTCAGCCATTTTCTCTCTGTTCTTTATTGGGTTTTGTGGAGGCTCTGTTAATAAGACAGGATACTGAGTTGGGTCCACCTTTAAATCGTTAAAGAATGTATAGTGCCATATTCTGGTCATGGCATCCCAATCTTTGATTATACCGTGCTCGATTGGATATATTAGCTTAAGGACTCCCCTTATAGACATAGCTTCTTTACCAATATAATACTCACGCTGATAGTGATCAACATCACTCATTATTGCAGTGTATTTCGGAACACCAATAAGAGTCGGCCAAACAGATCTAGGATTGTCTTCTCCAGCAAATCCGTTTTTCGTAAAACCAGTTCCATTATCTATAACTATTGCTTGACGAGCTAACCATTCTTCGGGAGGGGCTTCCATAAAATCATCCTCCATTATACGAAATTTATATAAATTTGTACATAGAATAAATTAAAATAAGCATATTTAAATTCTTAGTGTATTACTTTTATCATTTGTATCACTTTTAAAACAGATAAAAATGACGGTGGGGTTATTTGGTGAATTTAGAATTCATTGAGAGGGTGATTGGAGGCGTTGAAGCAAGAAGGTGGATTTTATTAAGATTACTTAAGGGAGGGGCTAGTGGCATTGATGTAAAAGAAGAAATGGAGAAAGAATTAGGATTCTTTAGTGACACGGTGGTATATTATAATCTTAATAAGTTAGTGGAGGAGGGGCTTGTTAGAGTTTCAAGAAGATGGAGAGAAAAAATATACGAACTCTCACCAAAATGGATTCCCTCAATAAGGCGATATTTTGGAATAAAGGCACCAATGGCTTATATAGGTGGTTTTGAAAGCGAAATTCCATTTAGTATGAGAGGAAGATTAAGAAGTTTTCTTGGCGAAGAAATAGCATGGTTCATTTTAATAGTCTCTGAGAGCATGAGAGGACAAGTAAGACTTTATGGCGCGGAATGTGTTTATATAGATGATGGTATATGGGATGGTAGTGTAATAGATGTCATGCCCAGATTAAAAAGTGTGATAGAGGAAAAGCTTTATAATTTTGATTTAGTAGTCGATATAACTCATGGAAGTGAGCCAACAAAAATAGCTTTATTACAATTGGCGTATGAATACAATTTACCATGTTTTAGATATGAGAAGGGACGCTACGTTTGGTTAAAAAAGTAAAACTTATACTTAGGAAAAGCTTATAGCGTAGCCATTAAAATATATTAAATATAGTAGGCAAATAGCACTTTAGATACTTGTGATTAGTGAAAGTTGCATAGTTATATTAAGAGGATGATATGGTGTTTATTGATTCAGCAAAAGATATTCAAGACAGACCTAAGTATGCATTTAAAATAGTAACTATTGGAAACCCAGCTGTTGGAAAGACCTCACTGGTTCTTAGGTATACTAGAAACACATTTAGTGAACAATATATAGTCTCTTTAGGAGTTAATTTTCTGAGTAAAATTATACATATAAATAATGAGACTATACAACTACAGATATGGGATACAGGTGGTCAGGAACGTTTTAAAGTTTTAAGATTAACATATTATAGAGGAGCTGATGGCGGAATATTAGTTTATGACGTAACAAATGAAGAATCTTTTGATAAGGTTGATGAATATTACTATGAATTAAGGAAAATTTGCGGCAACATACCTCTAATTCTATTGGGAAATAAGATTGATCTTGAAAATAAAAGAATGATAAGTACTGAAAAAGGTAGGGCAAAAGCCAGAAAATTAGGGTTACTTTTCTTTGAAACCAGCGCTAAGGAAAACATAAATGTTACAAAAGCTTTTGAAGAACTAGCAAAATTGGTTTTTGAAAGGCAAGTTATGAAGAAAGAGTGAGTGATATTTAGAGATTCTTAATAATTATGGATTTTATACGTATAATGGAATGAAACCTAGGCCGTTAAATAATGCCACAACATTATATATATCAATTTTAGACGAGAAAGATACGTCTCTTAAGCAGTTACTCCTTACTAGAGATTTTCCATGGGGAGATTCCCTAAGAAAGGTATAAACATCTATTTTAGGATATTCTAATTTTTTAAGACTACATAGAAAGTACAAGCTACACAAGTGATCTGGGTAAGAAATTTTTGATTCATCTCCAGCTTCAACTATGAGTATTTCTAACCCATAGTCATTAGCTATTCTTGAAATATACTTACTGGTAGAACTTATGTTAAGAAATGACAGAGCTATCAAATAAGGAGCTCTATTAAAAAGTTTCACTAATGGCGTTCCATTTGTCGTCTTTAAGATAATAGGTTTCCTATAATGCTTAATACTAAATTCATAAGGGGAATTTCCAACGTCAAAACCCTCTATTTTTATATTATTTATCTCACCTGCAAGTATAACAGCGGATTCCTTATTAGAAGAAATTTGTGACCTGATAGTATAAGCTTCTTCTACGGATTCAACTGGTATCACAATAGAACTACCATTTGCAAGTGCAGAAACTATAGTCGAGGTTGCTCTAAGCACATCCACTATTGCTACTATTTTATTTTTCTGAGATATGTGTGACAGTTCATTACGTGGAACAGCAAGTATAGTGACATCCATAGTTGCACCCACATAATAGGAATTTATTTTCTTATTAAACTTTATTATGAAGATAATGTATAAGAAATTTAGAGGGACTAAAAATGGTAATAATTTTAAAAGTACCACTGAGTGATAACGATCTTAAAAATGTGAAAAAAGTTTTTGATGATGGCGGAGTAATAGTATATCCTACAGATACTGTTTATGGCGTTGGCGGAAATCCATACAACATACATGCTGTGAAAAAAGTTTTCGATATAAAGAAGAGACCTTATGATAAGGGATTACCTATATTATCTAATTCTTTAGAGATTCTTGAGAAAATAGTAGAATTTAACGATAAAGCAAGAACTTTAATTAAGAACTTTTGGCCTGGTGCACTAACAATAGTAGCTCCTCTTAAAGACAAAAGATTAAGATTTGTTTCAGGGGGAGAAGATAAGATTGCTGTCAGAATTCCAAATGATGAAATAACATTAAAGTTAATTGAAGCGATTGGTGGGTTAATTATAGGCACTAGCGCTAATATATCTGGAAAAAATCCATGCATTGATTCAGAATGTGTTATGAAACAAATAGGAAAAAAGGTCGACATATTGATAGATGCGGGGATACATGGTATAGGAAAACCATCAACAGTTATAGAAGTAGAAGACGACGAGATAAAGATCTTGAGAACTGGTACAGTTGATGTAAAAGCAATAATGTCTGTTCTGGAGGAATGATAATGATCGACTTTAATCTAGTTATTTCTTGTGGAAGAAACTTAGAAAGAAGAGCGCGAGATGAAATTTTACGATTCCTTAAGAAACTTGGAGATGATAAGGCTGCAGCTATAGAGTTTGGATATACAGGACTTATTGGAGTCAAAACAAAATTGGACCCATTCAAAGTAGTTAAAGAGATCGATAACACTGTAAATGAGGATCCGTGGGCTTTTAGATTTATTTTAAAGGTTGTACCAGTAGAAAAAGTGGTACCTACGGAGATTAATAAAATAAAAGAAGCAGTAAAAGATCTCTTAGATAAAATAAAACCAGATGAAACATTTAAAGTCCAAGTAAGGAAAAGAGGATCAAGTATATCGAGTAGAGAGTTAATAAAAGAAGTTGCAGAATTAGTTGACAACCCAGTTAATTTAGATAAGCCAGATAAAATAATTCAAATTGAAATAATTGATGAACATACGGGTGTAGCAATCATACGTCCTAAAGATATTGTTTCTGTTGCTAGCAAAAAAGGGTTATGATTTCTCATGAATTTTGTGCTATATTTCTAAAGATAAAAGCGCGATTTTCTCTATTATGCAATTTTTAATTGCTGATTTCTCATCTTTAGTTATTTTTGATGCTAATTTTAACTCTTGGTCGGATATCTGATAAAGTGATGTTAATTCCATTATTTTCTCAGAATTTAGAGCCAAAACTCTATCATCTTCGATACCATTGAAGATAGAAACTATCTCTTTCTTAGCATCTAATGTCTTTGCTAAACCATCTGGCTGGTTTGATGATATAATTACACATGCTACATTTCTTGTTTTTTCAGTTATGCCTAAGCGTGAAATAGCTACTTTTATCTGTCTCGTTGCTGCTGCATATAGAAGAATTTCAATATTAAGTTTTTTAGAAATATTATACCCCTTTTTAAATGCATAAAGAGCATGATATGCAGAGAAATAGAGATGCTCCCAATCAGCTATTTTTTTGGCATCAAATACTTGAATGTAAACATTTAACTTATTCATGAGAGACTCAATTTTCTTAATATAAATCATAGGATCATCCATGGATTTCACTCTAAAACCAAATACAGCGAATATATTATTTAATCCAGATTTAGTTAACCATTTAACAATCAAGTATATCACCAATTAAAGCAGTTTATCCTCTTTTGCCCATTCAATAAATTTTTTTATTAGTTTTTTATCGAGTCCTGTAACCTTAAGTTTAAGGATTAAATCATCCTCAGATATCTCCTTATTTTCCAAAAGAAAATGCCTAATTAAGTCATTTATTGTTTCTCTTCGTTCCCATGGGTATATTATCCATTTTGAGGTTACTGCGACATGATAGTCTGGAACAAAGATAGTCCTCGGTTTGTAGTGCAAGGTTGCTGTTTTTATTATTTCTGGTTTTCTCTCAAGCAGATGTTCATAAGCCGCTTTAAGACTAACACCAGTATCTGAAACGTCATCACAGAGAAGGACTCGCTTATTTTCAATTCTTATATTAACAGGCTGCGAGACAATCGGCTTATCCATGGTTTTACCAACTTGTCTATAGAATCTAATTCTAACACTGCCAACAGAATCCACATCGAGTAAATCTGAGAGCATTCTTGCTACAACAAGACCCCCTCTAGAAATTCCTATAATTACATCAGGAACAAAATTAGACGCCCTTATCTTTTCAGATAACTTTATAGCCATTTCATATGCTTCATCCCAACTAAGGGGTAAAAACTCAAGCATTATTCAGTCCTCCTATTACACATTAATCTCAATATATAACAGATAAAAATATGTTTCTGAGATATTATAGGCATGAAATAGATAAACTTGTATAATTAAGCAGCAATAATGCAACACTGACCATGATTGTTAGAAATATAAACAAATAGTCTATTGGACGAATATGTAACTGATA
>JBECUL010000048.1:0-16425 GCA_040225955.1 Candidatus Asgardarchaeum abyssi
ATAAATATTTGAAACTGTCAATAGTAAGAATTTTAGCCAAGCGTTTATTCAAAACTGCTACAATATCGCCCACATATTCTGAGGGAGTGGTAATTTCAAGCTTTTGCCAAGGTTCCAATAAGGTTGGTTCACTCTCAAGAATTAAAGTCTTTACTTCACTGAAGACCTCATTTAATTCTATCAAATCTATTTTGTCAGTGGGTAATAAAGAGCCGAATTCGGATATTTCAATAAGAATTCCATAACAAGGTTCTCCTACCAGCGGTCCTTTTTGAAGTATGAGATCTATAGTTGTTTTTATTTGTGGATATAAAGCTTCCGGTACAGTCTCTGAGTTATCAATAACTATGTTCTTATATTTTGGATTATAACCAATGATTGTTCCTTTCTCTAAAATTCCACATTCGCTAAGTATTTTTCTTATATCACCCGCTCTCTGAGATTCTATTTTTTGAATAAAACACTCATTTAAAGGAAGTACTCTGTATGTAAACTTTGTTCCTTCTTTAGTTTCTTTACTGAGAAATCTACTTGATCTTAAAATACCTTCGCGATATAATACTATTGGACGACCTACCTCTACATATATGCCGGCTCTTTGGAGTTTTTGTAAGAATATTTCTATTTGCAATTCACCCATCCCAGAAAGTAGCATTTCACCAGTATCTTTATTTATTGAAAATTCGATACCTGGTTCGGTTTTAGCGAACTGCGAGATCATCTGCTGAACATAGTCATACTGTGAAAAATCAACAGGTTCTATAGATACCGTAACCACAGGTTCGGACACATAGCGTAATCTTTCAAATGGTTCAATATTTTTAAGTTCCGGAGAGACTATTGTTTCACCTACAATTATATCTTTAATACCTATAAAGACTACATGATTACCAGAAGAGACTTCACGTACTGGAATTTTTGATTTACCTATCACTACAGCAAGTTGATTAACTATGAAATCGTTTCCAGCATGAACCATATGTAATGCCTGTTTAACTTTTATTGTACCAGAAAAAACACGACCGGTGGCAATGAAACCGGCTTTTAAATCGTATTTAACATCATAAATGAATACAACAGGGGGCGCGTTTAAATCGCACTCTATTAGAGCTTTTCCTATCTCTGAGGATAAATCCCCTTGCCAGATAATTGGAATTCTGGCCTTTTGAGCTTCTCGAGGATTTGGGATATGATCAATTATCATCTCTAACACTGCTTTTCCGACAGGAAATCTTTCTGATAACTCCTTTACATTATTTTCTTTATATTGTGAATATACATATTTTAAGAAATCTTTTAATATTTGTAAGAGCTCACTTGTTGATTTAACATCATTAATGGATTTTCCAGCCCATTCTAGAATATCTATCAAACGTACGCCCCATTTATCTTTCGCCGAGCCGAAAGCCACATTAAGTCTTAAAAAGGATACTCTCCAATTTTCTGATATTTTACTTTCTGAATACTTTTCTAATAAGATATTAAAGTTTCTAACAATATCATTGATAGCTTTTAAAAAATCATCAGGATTTAGTCTCTTTTCCTTAATTAAGCGGTCTACTTTATTTATAAATAATACAGGTTTTACATATTCGCTCAGTGCTTGTCTTGTTACAGTCTCTGTTTGAACCATAACACCTTCAATGGCATCAATGACTACAAGAGCTCCATCTGAAGCTCTTAAACTACGTGTAACATATCCAGAGAAATCTATGTGACCAGGTGTATCTATTAAGTTTATTATATATTCTTGTCCTTTGTATATATAGTGAATCACAGCATTTGCAGCTTTTATTGTTATACCACGAGTTTGTTCAATCTGATCATAATCTAAATATCTAAGTTCAGAAGCTAACTTCTTTGAAATGAGACCTGATGCAGCTAATAAAGAATCACTCAACGTTGTTTTCCCGTGGTCTATATGAGCAATTATAGTAACATTTCGAATGTTCTCTATGTTTTTCATTATAGGTAAGACCTTTTGCGTTATATATTTTCTAAAGAGGTGAGACAATGGGGTTACCCCCTCAGTTTATTACGTTCATTCTCCAAAAGCTTTGCTAACTCTCTTACTATAGGCATCTCAGCATTCTTTAATTCATTTAAGTCTTCCCAAAATTCATCTAAATTCTCTTTACGAATTCCACTTCTTTCATAAGTTAATGCTTGAAAGAGCATATCAAGGATATCAGAGTATCTTACAATCTTGGATTCAATTGATTTTTCTTCTATAAGTTCGTTCCAAAGAGAATCCAAATCCTCTATGGGAAATTTACTAAATATTTCTGAAACTATCTTTTGTTCTGTTTTTATTTTATGATCCTTACCTATGTACCTTATGGCAGTATAATTTAGATCTTGGAGCTTGCTTTCAGCAATATCATGAATTAGTGCAAGTTCAATGGTTTTCTTAACATCTACGTCGTACCCATTCTTTTTAGAATACTCAGCAATTAACATTGATATCAAGGCCACACGAAAGCTGTGATCAGCTACACTCTCAACATCACATATAGGGACATTAGAAACTATCCAGCCGTACCGTGGCACACGCTTTAGTATCCCAGCAAGAGTAATTAATTCGAATATTTTAGTGGCTTCATCTGTCAAATTTCACACTTCCACTTTATATTAATTTTCAATAAAGAATTTAAGGTGAAATAAATAAAATAGTTATTAAAGTTAACGAGTGATCCAAATGGCAGAGATTACAATTGATTATCCTAATTTTCGATTTAATGACTTTATAAAAGTTCTTAAAGACAAAGTTAGAAAACTGGACTGGGCTATTATAGAGGACTCCGAGGAAATACTTGATAGAAAATTTTCATTTGCAGCAACAAAGCATGGCGATTTAGTTGTCTTTACAGGGATACATGATATTGGTGAGGGATATAATAGAATAAAGATATTCATAATGGTTGATTTAAAAGCAATAAAGGCGACAATGACCGCCTTAGATGTAGGTACAAAGGTTTTAACAGCATTGGGAATAATAGCAACTGGTACAATAGGTTTTGCAGTAGCTGCTGGTAAATTTACATTCTCTAAGATACTGAATTTTAAAAAGAAAAAGGACTTAGAGAACTTCTGGAAGAATGTTATTAAGGAGATTTTAGAAAAGGACTTAGAATATAAAGGATTATTAATCGAAGACTATGAAATAGGGCTTCCACAAATCAGTGATGAAGAAAGACTCTATTGGAATAATGTTTATAAATCATACTTGGATTTACTCGAAATGAAACTAAGAAGAAAGCTTGTAAGTATGGCATTATGGGACGCAGGGAATAAAAAAGCTGATTCCAAAAGGAAAGAACCAAATGTCATGATTTATAGAGATAGATTATTTAGAGATGGAATTGTGGATATAGTTGGTTACGCAAAGCTTAAAGATGCTATCCAGATGGTTTTTGTCTTTACGAATAGGAAGCCAACAGCAACCCCATTTACATTAGAAGAAATAGCATCTATCCTTAGAGGGGCCGATAGCTATGCTCATTTTAAATTTGCGAATGAACAAAAACCAATTCAAACCACATGTATATTTATCTCTGCAACAACACCACCCTTCAGTCAGGATATCTGCAATTTCATTGAAACAAATTACTATGTCGTAGGAGATTTGGATAGCAAAGTTCCACTAATTTTCCTGATACCTCCTCTCGAAAAGAAAGTAGAAGAAAGAAAAAGAGTCGGCGAAAAAATGCCTTTTGGTGAAATGCTTGAAGGCATAATTCAGAAAGGCTTAGAGATTTTTTCAGGTATAGCTAAAGAAAGTATTTGGCACAATATCTACAGACCCTCAAAATACTCAATGCTTATATCAAAAATCAATAAAATACCGTTCTCAAATTTCTTAAAAATACCAGTTATGGAGGATGACACGCTTAAATATAGCTATGAGGGGCCTATAACAATAGAGAAATATCAACAGATAGTTGATAGATTTTTATTTGAGTGGGAAAATCTTCTAACACCACACACGGCTGCAAGGTATCTTAATTTACAAAAGTTCTATGAGGCAAAATCCTTTGTCGAAGCTCAATTAAATTATGAATAAATATTTCTTGTAAGAACTTTAGAGTCAAATCTAATCAAGTAAGCATCGACTTAATTTACTTAAGCTTAGGTGATAAAATGACAGAAAGATTATTTTTAGATAACGCATATCTGTTTAAATGCTCTGCGAAAGTGAGAATGTTGAACATAAGAGAAGACGGGAAACTGGAGCTAATATTGAATAGGACAATATTTCATCCTAAAGGAAGTGGACAAATTAATGATATAGGATACATTAGAAGTGCCTCCTTTGAGGGGAAAGTTATCGATGTTGTAGAAGAGGGAGAAGATATCGTTCATGTGGTGGAAATTCTGAGAGGAGAAGCAAAAGAGAATGATACAGTAGAGTGTGAAATTGATAGGAATAGAAGATATGCAATAATGAGAGCTCATACAGGGGAACATATACTAGCAAGAGCTTTTAAGAAAATAATACCAAATTCTGAAATTAAAGGAGTTTACTTAGAAGAGGACAGAGGATATATTATTGTTTCGGGTATTTCTAAGGCTGAAATTTGGAATCAAATTTCAAGAGCAGAAGAAATAGCTAATAAAGTTATTTCTGAGGGAAGAAAGGTTACTGTTAAGTATTATGACTCTCTGAGTGAGGCTATGAAGCATTATGGAAATTCTTTAAGATGCAGGCTTGAGGAATTCGAGGGAATTAGCAGAGTTCGGATAGTTGAAATTGACAAATATGATTATACAGCATGTTCAGGGACTCATGTCAGCAATACTATAGAAGTTCGTTTTGTAAAAATTACTGGATATGAAAAATACGACAAGACTTCATATAAACTTAGATTTTCAACGGGAGAAATAGCATTAAAGAGTGCCATTAGGTTATCAAATTTATTATTGGAGTTATCTAGGGAGTTATCTACAAGCGAAAATCTAGTTAAAGAGACCGTTAATAATCTAGTTCTAAAGATTAAAGATTTAACAAAACACCTAAAAAGATTATCAGCGAGTTATGTGAGAGCTTTAATTAAAATACAAAGGATTGTACATAAAGACCTGAAAATGAATGAAATTGAAATTGAATATAGTGATTTGGGTGATTTAATTAAAATTTTAAAAGATGAACAAATTTTTGATGATAAACTACTTTGGATTTTTAGCATAAGGAACCCTAAGTCAGCAATTATAATTTCTGGGAGGTCAATTGAGGATTTAAACTTTAAGTCTCTTCTAAGAACTTTACAAGAGAACATTAAAGACGTTGGTGGCGTGAAAAGAAAAGAATTCATTCTACTTAACTTCAAAGATCCTAATCAAATGAGTAAGGCTATTCTCTTAATAAAGAAAGAATTAGAGAAATAATTTATTCTTCTTCCTTTCTCTTCTTAAATAGAACACTCAACTTTTTTGAAAATATAGGTGTAGCAACGCCAACAGCAACACCTACAACAATTCCTATTACCAAGCCTAGCCATAGATTGTCTTGTGCACTTTGCTTCCAGTATTCAACAAGATCATGATAAAATGTTGCATTGTTCTTAGCTTGGATATAATCAAACTTTAGATTTTCAAGTTCTTTCTTCGTTCTATCAAGCTCTTCTCTAGTCTCGTTAAGTAAACTTTGACTTTCGTTAAGGAGGGCTTTTGTTTCATTAAGTTCATCTTCTAATTGATCTAAATATGTGCCCATGGTTGCATTTGCTGCAGTTATTCTGTCTCTCATTTCGACAAGTTCTTCTCTCAAGTTTCTAAGCCGTTCAACAATATCTGTCTGGTTTAATGCTTCGGCTTCAGCAATTAATTCATCTATTGCATCTATAGCATCAGATAATTGAAACGCCACAATTTGTAATTGAACATCCAAGGAAATATGATAAGCATCTTCAAAGAGATAATGCTGTTTAACTTGGACCGAGTTTAAAAATAGATGGAGTTCAACATCATCTATATCTACATATACATTGGTTGGACTCGATGGATTATACGTTCCCGTCTTAGTTGAATTGTATACAGAGTGGGTTACTTCATCAACTATGCCCACCGTCATATAGAATTCAGATAATACCTCCGAGTAGGTTAAACTTCCATTGATAAATATTGTTGAATATCCTTTACCAGCCAAGTAAGCTTTAACTTTAGGATATCCACTTGTTCCTTTTCCAGTATCACCAAAAACATCGATCATTTTTGCTATTCCGCCATCATATTCATTTGTAAAGTTGTCAAAGAGTATAAGATACTTAGATGCGTTAATCTCTGCATATGTTAGGACGAATCCCTTATCTGTATCTGGGTTTACTTCAAGGATTGTGTAGCTAAATATGGATGTCACTTTGCTTCCATTATAGTTGAGAAGATCATTTTGATCCCCAATTAAATAACTATTTACGAAAATTGCTTTAGGATACTTTACAATTCTCTCAAAGAAAACATATGCTAAGAACTCAGAGCTGTTTAGAATAATATGAAGTTCGACATCTGATGGATCAATTTCTACATTATTTGGATCAGATACATTAAAGAGCCCCGTTCCTGTTGAATTATATATCTTAAGGTCTGTATCATTTCTGAAACCATATGAGTAGAAAAATTCAATAGCCACATTTTCATACGCTTTTGTGTTGTTAAGATATACAGTTGCATTTCCCCATCCTGCTAAATGAGCAAATACTGTCGGAAATGAAGAGTCTCCATGACCGGTAGTTCCATGAAGTAGAATGTTTGTTGCAATACCCCCATCTTGCCAGCTTTCTTTTTGATAAAACGTTGTAACAATTATGGTATATTCAGTTGATTCATTTTTATATTTTAAAAGTAAATAACCCTCATTTGATTTATAATCCACATTTATTACACTAAAAGCGCTAACATTCTTAACATAAGTTGCATTCTCATCAAGTAAATTAGTTTCATTACCAAGTAATACTCCATCTTCAGCAATAATAAGAGAACCGAGAGAAATCATGTTCGTATTCGGACTTTCATTGCTTACAGCCCAAACGTTTACCACACACGCATTTATTGTCATGAATAAAAGTAACCACAATGTTGCAAATGCGAAGATCTTTGACTTTTTCATTTCTTTTCCTCCATATTGATGAGTTTAAAATTGTTACAAATTGAATATAGTTAAATTATTATATTTTACTATCTGACAATTAGAAAGACACAAAACAATACAAATTATCATATTTTAATTTTATTGCTTTAGCTTTTTAAGGAGGAAATTATATGAAAGAGAAAATTACAAGTGCAGAGGTTGTTAAAACAGCATCAGGAAGACAATATCATATAAATGTAGCACCTGGGGAATTAGCAGAATATATTATACTTGTAGGAGACCCTGCTAGGGCTCACAAAGTTGCAAAGTTTTTCGACAAAATTGAATTCAACACTCAAAATCGAGAGTTTATAACTTATACTGGGTATGTGGATAATATAAGGATGTCAGTCATGTCAACGGGTATTGGACAGGATAATATTGAGATCGTTTTTATTGAAACAATACAAGTCGTTGAGAATCCCACGTTTATTAGAGTTGGTAGTTGTGGAAGTTTGCAAGAACAAATAAATTGTGGTGATTTAGTTATTTCTACGGGTTCTGTCAGACTTGAGAATACATCACTTTTCTTCGTTCCAGAGGGTTACCCAGCGGTAGCAAATTATGAAGTTATAATTTCATTAATAGAGGCTGCAGAGAAATTAGGATATAGATATCATGTAGGTCTTACTGCAAGTGCCTCTGGTTTTTATGGTGCTCAAGGTAGAAATATACCAGGCTTTCGCCTTAGATATCCAAACCTCGTAGAAGAACTTAAAGAGCTTAATGTTGTAAACTTTGAGATGGAAAGCAGCGCTCTCTTTACATTATCAAATATTAAGAGTATAAGAGCTGGCATGGTTTGCGCTGTATATGCAAATAGGCCTAAAAATGAGTTTATAGGCCCTGAAGAAAAAGTGATTGCTGAAGAAAAAGCAATAAAAACGGGGATTGAAGCTTTTAAGATACTTGCTAAGATTGATAAGGCAAAGAAAAAGAATAATAAAAAATACTGGTATTTAGGACTAAAGTTAGAATAATTACGAGAGAATTGATAAAATGATAACCACTAGAATAAACTTTTCTTTATTACAGTTTTTATTAGGAAAAAAGGAACTGGATGATGTTATTTATGAAATAGAAAAACATGCTGAATATAGCGAATACTATAAAGCTGTGTATAACATTCTTCTATTACTAAAAGAGGGTAACGTAAAACAGCTGTTTGATTCGGCAGTCTCCCTTTTTTATTCCACAAAATTTGATGACGTAACTGATATAACTAGTGATGACAATATTCCATTTCTCTTATCGCTTGAAATCATTTTATCATACATAAATGCTCTTGATCACCTTACCCCTATGAAAAAAGAAAAATTACTAAGTGATATATTACATGGAATAGACAGAGGATATAATATTTGGATAGGACTTAGGGAGAGAAAACGTGCAAATAATTTACAGAAGATGAAAGGATATATCTATGGGATACTTGGCATAGAACTTATGAAAAAAGAAAAATATGACTTAGCGGCTGACTGTTTTACAAGGGCATTACAAATACATAAGGCATTCAAACAAAGGGACCTAGAAAGGATCGACTTTTTTAATCTCGGAATATGTATGTTAGAGACAAGAAGATATGAGGAGGGTATTCATTTTCTTAAAAAAGCAGCTTTGGATGAGAATGATTTAATAGCTAAAAAATATTTGGGAATTGGCTATCTCTTAAAGAAAGACTATATACAAGCGAACGAAATCTTTTCGGAGTTATACTATAAAGCTGATTTAAAGACACCAGAAATAGTTTATTATCTGACCTTAGTAAATTTTGCTGGCTTTTTAGAAAAGAAAATTCCTGAGGGAGATAAGGAGGGACAAAAATTTTATAAGCTTTTACTTTCAATGGGGCCTCTTTGGACCGTCAGCGCTCACCTAATTCGGGGTATGTATTATGCAATACAAGAAGACTACAGTTCAGCTGCAAATGAATTTATAGACGCACTAAGTATAATGACAGACTATCTGAAAATCAAGAGAAAAAATAACTTAATTTAACTATTATACATAATAAAAAGAGAAAAAAGAACGCTTTACATAAATAGCATTATTATTGGGTTTAGGAACAATACTGCTAACGTCAAAGCTATTATGTTTATTAACTTGACTAAGATATGCAATGATGGACCGCTAGTGTCCTTTAGTGGGTCGCCTACTGTATCGCCAACAACTGCAGCTTTATGCGTATCGCTTCCTTTTCCGCCAAAGACTCCCGTTTCTATATATTTCTTAGCATTATCCCAAGCTCCACCTGCATTAAACATGAAAATAGCTAAGATTACTCCAGATACAGTTGCTGATAAAAGAAAAGCGCCTAATGTTTCTACGCCAAATAATATACCAACAATTATTGGGCTAATTATGCCTATAGCGCCTGGAATTAGCATGCCTTTTATTCCTGATTTGGTAGCTATATCAACTGCTTTGTCATATTCTGGTTTTGCAGTACCTTCTCTTAGCCCAGGTATTTCTCTAAACTGTCTCCTTACTTCTTCTACTATTTTATGTGCAGCAACTCCTACAGCCTCTATAGCATATGCTGAGAATATATATGGAACTATACCTCCCAAGAAAAGACCAAGTATTATTAAAGGCGATGCAAGATTTATGCTGAATCCAGGAACTCTAGAGGAAACGAGTTCAAGATAAGATGCAAAAAGCACGAATGCTGAAAGTGTTGCACATCCCATAGCATACCCTTTGGTTATCGCTTTTGTTGTATTGCCTATTGAATCCAGCATGTCTGTTATTCTGCGTACATCCTCTCCAAGACCAGCCATTTCTGCAATGCCGCCGGCATTATCTGTAATAGGCCCAAATGTATCAGAAGACATTATAATGCCGGTCATCGAGAGCATTCCTAGTGTTGCCATAGCAATACCATAAAATCCTAGTTTGTGATCCACTAGCCCTCCAGATATAACATAGGATATAAGTATTGCTGCGGATAATATTATTAATGGCAAGCCAGTACTTTTCATACCAACGGCTAATCCAGTTATAATATTGGTAGCTGGACCTGTTTTTGCAGCTTCAGCTATCTGTTTAACTGGTTTGTATTTATAACTGGTGTAGTATTGAATTAATAAACCAACAAGCACAGCTGCTGAGATTCCTATAACTATATCTATGAAGAAAACTATGTCGGCCCTAAGAAAAACAATAACTGATATGAAGAATAGTACTGCAGCAACTACACCCATTAGAATATAACCTACATTTATTGACATCATTGGGTCATCCTTTTTCACATATCCAACAGCAAGGATGCCTATAATTGATGCAGTTATACCAATAGCACCTGCGATTAATGGGAATATAACTCCAGCAAATCCAAATGTTGCAGCTAAAGCTAATCCAAGAATCATCGTACCTATATTATTGTCAGTAAAAGATTCAAAGAGATCTGCGCCTCTTCCAGCACAATCACCAACATTATCACCGACAAGATCTGCAATTACTGCGGGATTCCTTGGATCATCTTCTGGTATTCCTTCTTCTACTTTGCCGCTAATGTCTGCGCCAACATCAGCGCCCTTTGTATAAATACCTCCACCAAGCTGAGCAAACAGACCTACAAGGCTGGCACCAAATCCAAAACTTATAATTAATTCAGGATCAGGAGTGCCAGAAAGCATCGAGTATGCATAGTATAGAATTGTTAAACATAGGATGCTAACGCTTGTAATGCCAAGTCCAGTAACAGCACCACCACGAAAAGCAATCTTTGTGGCTTCAGGAAGATCATGATTCCTAGCAGCTTCAGTGGTCCTCACATGTGCGATTGTTGATATGCTCATGCCAACATATCCAGCTAAGGCAGATGCTGCAGAACCTAAGATGAACGCTAAAGCATAGTATGGCATGCCCCCATGATATATGAAATCATAAATATAAAGCCCCACTGCAATTATGACAGCTACAATTGCTATTGTAGAATTTTGCCTTCGTAGATAAGCTTTTGCGCCTATTCTTATAGCCTCTGCTATCTCTCTCATTTTTTCAGTACCACTAGGTTTTTTCTTTATGTATGATATCAGATAGATAATAACACCTATCGCTACGAGACTAGTAAGCAATGGAATCCATAGGAACCACCAGTTTGGCTCTATTGATACTTCCATATTACGCACCTCTCAATATGCTATGAAGTAATGAATCAAGGAATAACAGTAACTTTTTTGCTAAATAAGAATATAATTATTTAAAGGTTTATGTGCACAAATGCTTAACATGGAATCTTTTCAAGATCCTCTTCTAATCTATCGATCCCCTCACTAATGTCGGAAATTGGTGTTTTTCCAAATGAAAATCTTAAATGCCCCTCTCCTACCTCACCAAAAAGGGAACCCGGAACTGTAATTATACCAAGTTGTTTTAGTAAATTAATTGCTAATTTTTTTGAATTCGTGCAGCCTTCCACCTTAGGAAATGCAAAAATTCCTCCTTTCGGCAAAGATAATTCCATCCAAGGAAGCTCATTTAACCGTTTATATATGAAATTTCTTCGTTTTTTAAGAATCTCTCTATACTCACTAATTAATGGTTTTCGAATCGCAAGAACCAAGTTAAGTAAATATTGCGCTGGAAGAGAAGCGCATATTATGACAACATCTTGTATTCGTTTTATTTCGTCAATGATCTCTCGAGATGAGGCGATATAGCCAATTCTCCAACCAGCAATACCAAATGATTTTGAGAAGCTACTTATCATAATAGTACGTTCTTTCATTTCACTTAAAGAGGAGATACTTATATGTTTAGTGTCATATACAAAATACTCATAAACTTCATCAGAAATTACAAATAAGTCATTTTTTATAGCTACATCAGCTATTCCTCTTAGTGTTTTTTCATCAAATGTAGATCCTGTCGGGTTATTTGGATAGTTTATTAGAATCGCTTTTGTCTTTGGAGTTATACTTTTTTCAAGTTTTTCTACGTCCAGCATAAAACCTTTATCAGTTTCATCCATATCTACAAAAATTGGATTAACTCCCAGAGTAAGTACTGCATATAAATGGTCAAAGTAGTATGGAGCTACAATAATTAAATCATCACCAGGATCTGCCACTGTAGCAACCGACAAAAAGGTAGCTATATTTGCACCAGCAGTAATTATTATCTCGTCAGGTGAATATTCAACATTATTGTCTTCTCTTAACTTTATAGAAACAGCTTCTCTGACTTCTGGAAGCCCCTCTGGCCTAGAATATTCATATAACTGTCGCTCAGATAATAATTTTTTAAATTTCGTAAGAATCTCTGTTGGTAAATAAATATCTGTACCGCATTGTCCAAAGTCAATTATCTCAATACCTTTTTTCTCCAATTCCATAGCAATTTTATAGTATTCTGATAATGGAGGAGGGGGTATCGTTCTAATTCTCTTTGACATAACCACCATGGCATCACCTTAAAAAGTTAGTTTAAGTGACTATAATTAAAGGTTTTTATAGCTACACTTCAAAAAGAGTTAAAAATTCTCAACAAGTTATACTCTTTCTAATCTTCTTCTCATAATTATCTTTATTCTATATGCTTCTAAGATGTTATTTCTTGTTATGATACCTATTATTTTACGAGGATTTTCTGGATCAACTACAGGGATTCTACCAATATCGTATTTATCCATTAAATTTAATGCTTCTTGCGCTGTTTGATATGGAAATATTGTTATGACATTTTTCCTCATAATTTCTTCTATCTTGCTGGATTCTTTATGCTCGCGCATTGCATGCAAGATATCATCATCTGTTACTATTCCTACAAGATTTCCATTTTCATCAACAATGGGAAATCCATCAACTCTATACCGCTCCATAATCTCAATGGCTTGAAAAACTCTTATTTTTGGATCGAGGGTTATAACACTTGTATTCATTATGTCACCTATTTGAATTAGAGATAATATATCTTCACGATGCCCTCTTATGAGATATATGCCTTCTCTCTTAAAACTGAATGTATATATATCTTCGGATACTAATGAGCTGCTAATTAAGTAACTTAATGGTGTAGCTAGCATCAGAGGTATTATAAATAGATAATTGCCGCTAATTTCACTTATCAGGATTATATTTGTTAAAGGTGTTCTGGAAGCTCCAGCAAAAAAAGCTCCCATACCAACCAAGGCATAAGCTTGCGGATTTTTAACAATATCTGGGAGAATAGTACTAAATAGAGACCCCCAAGCTCCTCCTAACATAGCCCCAATATAAAATGTTGGAGCAAAGATTCCACCTCGCCCACCAGATCCCAAGGTTGCAGTAGTAGCGATCATCTTTAAAAACGCAAGAATTAGGAATACTGTTAATGTATATTGCCCAAGTAAAGCTTTTTCAATCTCTGTAACTCCAGTTCCCATAATCTGTGGATAAAATATTGCAATTATTCCTGTGAGGAAAGCCCCAATTGCTGGTTTATATGTTTTAGGGATATTAAGTTTCTCAAAGAATATTTCTCCACTTTCGAATATTTTTATCCATATTGCCGAAAAAAAACCAAACACAAGCCCTTCCAACGTGAAGATAGGCAATTCTTCAAAAGAGTATGTTATCGTATATGGAACAAAAAATTCACTAGTTCCTCCGAAGAATAGAGTTGCTACTGCGACAGCGATTGTTGTAGAAAGGAACACTGGAATCGCTGTAGTGATTGTGATTTCTGGCAAAAGAGCCTCAAGGCCAAAGAGCACTCCTCCAAAAGGAGCACGAAATATAGCACCTATTCCTGCAGATGTTCCACAAAGAATCAATAATGACATTTCCTTATCTGTAAGTTTTAACTTCTGACCAAAACCAGACGCAGAGACTGCTCCAATTAAAGCAGCTGGCCCTTCGGGACCTGCACTTCCTCCAGAACCTATAGTAATTGTCGCAGCAAAGATGCTGACTGCTTTGGGTATGACGTCCATACGTCCTCCATAAAGAGCCATACTTTTTATAATTGAGGGGACAGCATGCTCCGCACTTTTAATTATTATAACATTTAGTATACCAACTATTAATGCTCCTATTATTATTGATGAAACTACAGCAGCTTTACCTCCTAAAAAACCAAACTTATGTTCCATAAATTTAAGGTACAAGTCAGCAAGATATGAACAATATGAGGTTAAAATATAAAATACAATAACACCTAACCCAGCTATTAATCCAACAATTACCGCCAATAGATTTATTATAAATACTCGAGAATGGAATATTTCAGATATTCTTTGTTTTATTTTCTCATAGGAAATATTAATTTTACACGTAATACTGCACATTCTTATTAATCCCCGTTGAAATTAAGTCTTAGAAAACTTTCTATAGATAAGTATTAAAAATTAGCGTTCGCATTTAATATTTTAAAGCTCCTCAAGAACCAAAGCAGTCACAATAAGTGCAGGAAGAAGATATTTCTTTTCATGAACTAGATGTAGGAGACGTTCTGGGTCGTATTTATCTTTAAAAACAAGTCTTAAAAAGACAAGGAAAACATCTACTGTGTAGTCTAAAAAATACTCCAAGGATATCATTTTGGGATTTAAAAGCTTTAGGTATACTATCTGAGCATCAGATAGTTCATCTTTTAACTTATTAAGTAACTTGGAATGAATATACTTTGTTTTCCCAGTCATTTTAACAAGTACATGAAAGTTTTCTTTAATATAGTAATATAGTTTTATCGTTATATCAGGAAAATTAGGTAAAACCTTATGGTATTCAGGATATATGGTATTAAGAACATCGATTATTTTTGATTGAAGTTCTTTCTCACTCATTGGCATATTTAGTTCCTCAAGAAATATTTTGCTAAGGAAATATATCCCCCAATTGCCTTATAAATATCTTCTAATGATACATGTTCGTTTGGTTGATGAGCTAGATGTTCATCGCCTGGACCAAATCCTATTGTAGGAATCCCTCTTTCTCCAGCGGTGTATGACCCATCTGTGCCAAAACGCCAAGTAATTAGTTGAGGTTCTAACCCTATCTCTGATAAGGCACTAATTGCGAGTTTTACAAATGGAGATTCTTTATCCACTACCCATTTTGGGAAAAAACGCTCTGCCTTTAATGAGTAACCCGTGTAGCATTTTAGTTCACTTTCTATAATCTTATACTCCACATCACTAGAGTTTAGCTCATCTGATAAAGATTCGATCATTTCTTTAAGCTCTGTCAGTATTTCATTCTTTGTTGACAATGAAGCTATTCGCCTATCAAGGTATATTTTACATTTGTCGGGAATTATAGGTCCCTCTGGTGGTTCAGAAACTATTTTTGTTAATGCAAGTGTACCTTTACCTAAAATCGGATGCTCTGGCATGTTTTTATTTATATCCTTTAATCTTTGCAAGAAGGGAAGGGCTTTGAATATGGCATTATCCCCAAGCTCGGGCATGCTTGCATGACTAGTTTTCCCATAAACTATAACTTCTATCTCTGCCCGACCTCTGTGTCCTATAGCTAAGTTGAGATTTGTTGCTTCTCCTAATATAACAATATCTGGAAGAATGTTATGATTTTCGACAATGTTTTTCATTGCTATGCCTTCTTGCAGCTCTTCAAGTACAACAGCAGCTACAATTAATTTGCCTCTTATTACTCCTAAGTCTCTTGCTTTAGCAGCTGCATATATCATGCTTGCAACAGCACTTTTCATATCCACAGATGCACGACCATAAAGAATGCCATTAGTAATAACAGCCTCATAAGGAGGATATATCCAATTTTTTAGATCACCCTCGGGAACGTGATCAAGATGCCCATTAAAGCAAAGAGATTTGCCTTTATTTTCTTTAATTATACCAACAACACTACCAAGTTCATCGATGAATATCTCATCGTATTGTAGTTCTTTCATTTTCTCAAAGACAAGTTTCGCTACTTTATCCTCTTTTCCAGACAAACTTGGTGTTTTAATCAACGATCTAAGAAATTTCAAAAAATCATGAGAAAGATTGTTGTTTATCATACTTACCACCATTATTAGTTACTCATAGGGCCACTTGGTTTCAATTATTTTTCCTGAACGGTCTAGTATCCGTTCTAATGACTTTTGTGCATTTTTCAGGATCTCTTCCTCGTTCATATGAAGTATTCTTTTATTTTCCATGAGAATCTCGCCATTAATTATAGTTGTTATAACATTTTCACTACTGGCGCTATAAACTATTGCGGCGGGATGATATGTTATCGGAATAACGTTAGGATTCTTCAATGTTAAAATTATTAGATCTGCCTTCTTTCCCACTTCGATAGTACCAATATGTTTTTCAAGGCCTACAATGACTGCTCCCCATGTGGTGGCCA
>JBECUL010000049.1:0-15853 GCA_040225955.1 Candidatus Asgardarchaeum abyssi
TACGGGGTCAAAGCCCCATACTGAACACCCATTTGAGGCGTGCCCGCCAGACTTATGACGGGGTCGAAGCCCCAAAAAATAAATCGGCGGCCCCTAGGCTCCCAATATTTGATAAAAAGGAGCGGCAAGTTATAAGTTTTTCATTTCAGACTTATATAGTAAATTATATATTTTCGTCTTGAGTTTTGGTGCGTGAGGAATAATGAGTGCTCCAGTTATAGAAGTGAAGAACTTAAATGTACGTTATAAAGAAGTCGTAAAGCCCACCCTGAAAAATATCTCATTTTCTATTAAAAAAGGTGAGGTTGTGCTAATCTTAGGACCTAGTGGATCTGGTAAGACAACTCTAGCTCGTTGTCTAAATGGATTAATACCTCACAGTTATCCAGCTGATGTAAATGGGTATATTTCGGTTTCTGGTCTGGATCCACGTGAAACTCCACTCCATAAATTATCTTTAAAAGTTGGTACTGTTTTGCAAAACCCTGAAAATCAATTTGTTGGATTGACTGTTGAAGAGGATGTTGCTTTTGGACTTGAGAACTTACTAGTTCCTAGAGAGAAGATGATAAAAATAATTGACGAGAGCTTGGAAAAAGTAGGTATGCTAACATATAAGCATCGTTCACCACATGAGCTTTCTGGTGGTGAGAAACAGAAAGTTGCTATAGCTGGAATACTTGCGATGGCACCAGAGATATTTATCTTTGATGAACCACTTGCAAATTTGGATCCGATGAGCGCTGATGAAACACTAAGAATAATCAACATGTTGAATGAAAAGTATAATAAAACAATTATAATTATCGAACATCGTTTTGAGGAAGTACTTAATAACCTAACTAAATTAAATAGGGTTATTCTTATATCATCCGGATCCATTCTTTATAATGGTTCTCCCTCTTCTCTAATAAGAGATTATAGCGAACTCTTAGAAAAAGTTGGGATTAGACTTCCGCTATATAGTGAAATTATTTACAAAGTTAAGAAGGAAAAGGGTAAACTTCTCGATGTTCCTATACCTATTTCTCTTGATGACGCCGTAAAAATTATTAAAAATGCTATATCACACGATTCACAAGTGTATTCAAGTCAAGCGAATAACGAATACAAAAGATTATCTAATGAACCTGTAATTTCATTAAGAAATGTAAGCTTTGAATATCCTGGTGGGATACGTGCAGTAGAAAACGTAAGCTTTGATATATTCCCTGGTGAATCTGTTGCTCTGTTAGGTCACAATGGAGCTGGTAAAAGCACTTTAGCTCTATTAATGCTTGGTATTTTGAAACCAACATCTGGCGATGTAATCATAAATGGCCTTAACACGAAAGAAACAACAGTAGCACAAAATGCAAAAAATATAGGTTTAGTTATGCAGAATCCTGATCACATGCTATTTCAAAAAACTGTTGAGTTGGAGTTGGAATTTGGTCCTAAAAACTTAGGATATGATAAGAAAAACATAGAGACCCTTGTTGAGAACGCTTTGGAAATTACGAATCTGAAAAAATATCGAAAATGGCCCCCTATGGCATTAAGCTTTGGTCAAAGAAAAAGAGTTGGCTTGGCTGCAATTCTATCCATGAATAGTAAGATTCTCTTACTTGATGAGCCGACTGCTGGCCAAGATTGGAAACATACAAGGATGTTTATGACTTTTATTGAAAAACTTATTGATAGGGGATATACCCTAATTTTAATAACTCATGATATGAATCTAGCTTTGGAATATACTGAACGGGCTATAATTATGGCCAGGGGACGAAAAGTTGCCGATGGCCCCACAAAAGAAATTCTCTCAAATGATGAGGTTGTCTCTAAATCAAGATTGAAGCCAAGTACACTTATAACTCTCTCTAAAAGGTTAGGTCTTCCTGGATACATCTACAAAATATCTGATTTTATCAATTTAATCAATTAGTGTGGACAACGTAGTGATTTATAAAAAATGTTGTCCAACTTTTTAGTAGTACTTGTACAAGCACAAGTTTGATAGAGTATGATTTACAGGATGTTTATTGTTGTTCGTGAGATCAATATTTTCAATCAGTAGAGACTTTACTTTTGGAAGATAGGCTACAAAATTTCTTTTTGAGATTTACAATCTAATGACTTTGTGCATACTTTCACTTAAAACCATATAGTGATAGGACTTTATTTTAGTTCTTAGTGGGATGTTACAGTATTTTTCTGAATGATTATGTTGGACAAATATGTTAAGCGTTATAATTATGTTCGTCTGCAAGTAGAAGTCGATTATGCGACATCTAGTGAAAAGTATTTCAACTGGAAACAACTACATATTCGAAATGCCTGTATTCTTGATCTAACAGTTAGTTGATAAATTTAAAAATTTTTTATTTGAAATAACTATTTTCTATTTGAATATATTTTCTATTTAAATATCTTTAAATATTTCCTTTTTTAAACATGTAAAAAAAATCGGAGGATATTAGAGAAATGCCAGCAAAGTTAACAATCTCAACAAAGGATATTGTATTGATGGGTATTGGTGCTGCAATGTATGCTATCTTTGGTTCAGCAACCTTCTTTATTCCAGTGGGAGGCGTTAGCCTTAGGCCTGCTATTGCAATAGTAACATTCTTTGGTGCTATGTATGGTCCGATTGTTGGTTTTGTTGTTGGTGCTCTAGGAAACTTATTGCTCGACTTCACTTGGGGATCCTTCTGGTGGAACTGGGACGTGGGTGTAGGTATAATTGGCCTGTTACCAGGAATTTGGTGGTACTTACGTAACGGTGAGATATCCACATCAAAAGATTTAGCAATGGTTGCTATCTTAGGAGTAATTGGTTGCTTTGTAGGTTTGTTCTTTGCAGGGCTTATTGATATCGCAATGGGTATACCATTTGAAATAGTTATTTATGCATGGGTAATCCCTGCAGCTGTTACCGATGCAATATTTGTTGCAATATTGACACCTATCTTTATTCAAGCAGTAAACTCGGCTAAGCCAAAACTTTTGGAGGAAAGTAAGTAATTAAAAAGATCTTAAAGGGGTACCCAATTTGGCATTTGCATTTAAGTATATTCGTGGCGAATCTGTAATACATAAACTTGATGTTAGAACTAAGTTAGGAATGGTTCTTCTACATACAGCTGCTGCAATTGTAATTTGGGATATACGAATGCTAGCAATTTTGTTAGTATTGGGTTTCCTTTGGTTATTCCTAGCAAAAATTGACTGGCATGAAATTAAAAAACCATTCACGGCTCTTTTGGTACTTCTTATTCTAGTTACTATTCTAACTAACATGTTTTATCCAACTATTGCTACAAAGACACCACATATTCTATTTAGCTGGGGGCCTATAGTGATTGCTTACGAATCTATCATATATTCTCTTACTGTAACATGTAGGTATCTATCGATATTTCCCTTGGCAACATTGTTTATCTTAACAACGGACCCAAGTAAGTTGACTATTGCATTGTCTAAATTAAAGGTACCATACAAGTTAGCTTTCTCAGTTAATATTGCTCTTAGGTATCTTCCAACTCTTATTGTTGATTATCAAATTATTACTAATGCTCAAAAAGCAAGGGGATTTGAGCTCGAGAAACTAACAGGTGGCTTTATTTCAAAAGTAAAAAGAACTGCTCCAATAATGGTTCCTATGCTTCTTTTGAGTATAAAGCGTGCAGAACAAGTTGCTGATGCAATGGACTTACGGGCATTTGGAGCTTACAAAAAAAGAACTTGGCTGTATGATGTAAAGATGAAATACAGTGATTATGCTATGTTACTGTTCTACTTTGCTGTTTTAATATCCTATGTTTATCTGAGGATGTTTATTCTAACTACCTTATGGATCCCTCCATATAGTGAATTACAACACTTTCTAAATTGGGTACCCCTATAAGATGGTGATGAAAATGAGTGAGAAAAACTTAAGAGTTGTTTTAGTTCAATTGACTACTTTGATGCTAATATTCGGATTTTACCTAATCTTTGCACCATGGATCATAGGATCCGGAATGGCCCTAGAAATGATTGGTGAAAACGTTTGGTATCTTGAAACTACAATACCCGGTCTAGTAATATTCTTTGGAGGTCTGTATGGTCTTCTGAAACTACTTAAAAAAATATAATTTTTTATCTTTTTTCTTTTTTATTGTAAACCAGTTTAAGCTTTTTCTTGCTTTTTGCTGAAGTTCTAAGTAAGTTATATGCAGGTTTGAATACAGATAGATCTCCCTTCCATTCCATTATTTCATCCTTTATATATGTTAGTAAACATGACCAGAAATTCATTTGTTTTCCTATGTATCATCAAGCCATTCATAAGCTCATGATATTCTGTGATATTACTTAATAATAATTATTTTAACATTGTAACTATAATATCATGGTAAAGTGAATGTTGGATAAAATTTATTAGTGTTTTAATTATTTTATTGCAAATGCACAAAATTTGTCGATAGCGCGAGGGTTACATTATGATAATTTGCAAAAATTTGACAAAATACTATGATAATCATTTAGCTGTGGACCATATTAGCTTTCACGTTAAGAAGGGTGAAATTTTTGGATTCTTAGGCCCTAATGGTGCTGGAAAAACTACTACAGTTAGAATGCTGAGTTGCCTAACAAAAATAAGTGAAGGAGAAGCTTTTGTTAATGGATATAGTGTTCTGAATGATAAGATTAATGTAAAACGAAGCATTGGCGTGGTGCAGGATATTGCAAATTTATTTGGGGATTTAACTGTAAAACAAAACTTACGATTCATGGCTGAATTGTATCATGTTGACAAAAAGAGAGTGGACGAAGTGATTAAGCAATTTAAGTTGCCTGCTGATAAGAAATTCAATAAACTTTCCTTTGGATTTAGGAAAAGAGCAGTTCTTGCTGCAGCAGTTTTACATAACCCACCTATACTTTTTCTTGATGAACCTACGGTGGGTCTTGACGTAAGAGCTTCTAGAAATATTCAGAGGATGATTGTAGAGCTTAATAAGAATGGGCACACAATCTTCCTAACAACACATAATATGGCTGTGGCTGAAAAACTTTCTGATAGGATTGCAATTATTAATAAAGGAAAAATAGTCGCATTAGGAACACCACAAGAGCTTAAAAGTATGTTCACTAAATCGATAAAAATCGAGGTAGTTGTAGAAAATCTCAAGAATGGATTCCTAAATGATCTTAAGCAATTCCACCCACGTGCACAAGGTAATACTGTGATATTCTCTGCAAAAAACTTTCAAGAATTTTTAGATATCTTCTACCCAACAATCAAGAAATATGGAATAAAAGTAAAGTCAATTACTTCAAGTGGTGCTAATATAGAGGAAGTGTTTTTGGAGGTTACAAAATGAAAAACATATACTATCTTGCTAAAAAGGACTTTTTCCAATATTTCATAAAACCTGCGACTACCAGTTGGGGTATAATTTTTCCTATAGTCTTTGCCATGGCATTTATTGTTAGAGGGAGAGATATTAACTTCCTAGCACCTGGGTTGATTGCTATTGCTTCATTTTTTGGAGCAACTTCTATGGCGTCCACGTCAATTACTTTTGAAAGAAGGTTTAAAGAATTTGAAAGATTAATATTAGCTCCACTTAGCTATTGGGAAATTGTTTTAGGTAAGGTTGTAGGAAGTTTTATTTTTGGGTTGTTTGTTTCATTGATTACAACATTTATTACATTGCCATTTTTAGGAATTAAACTAGGTAATCCTTTGCTGCTTGTTGTCGCAAGTGTTCTAGTGACTGTTGCATTTTCTTCAATGGGTGTTTTTATTGCACTTATAATAAAAGATCCTCGAAATATAATGATTGTTGTGAATTCTGTTCGCTTACCCATGATTTTCGTAAGTGGTGTATTTATACCATTATCTAAATCACCTGTTATTTTGCAATATATTTCTCTGCTTATGCCATTAACCTATACTGTAGAGCTTTTAAGATATGCTTTTACGTACAGTACATTTTTACCAATAGAAATTTCACTTATTGCAACGTTTGTATGGTTCTTAATTTTCTTGATTTTAGCAGTGTATTCATTGGAAAGAAAGTATTAATTCTTAACAAACAAGGAACATGTTGACACCTATCTCTTACTAAAAAGAAGAAAAAACCATATATGTTAATATCACGAATATTTGCACCGAAAGAAGTTAGAAATAAGTTGAATGAGAATTTAAAAAGCATAAGGAAATTTAGTGAACAACAACTTATGTGGTTGAGGACTTCAAACGAACAGTAGTTAGGGATTTAATATTTTTGCGGAATTTAATTTTTGACTATGGTGTTAAAGAAGCACTTAAAAGACTTTCAGGTTGCCGAGAACCAGGCGTATATCGAATATAATCAGCATACTAGGTAGTGTAATTCTAGCGTTTAGAGAATATTTTTCAATACTTGATGCGATAGATGTTTTAAAAATTCGGGCACCATTGCAGTGTTTTCATGGAGTTTCTATTATAGAGGATTCAACTAATTGCGTACATGCAAGTATTACTGAAGTAAATTTGCCAGATGAGCACGTTAGTATCTCATTTCGCTGCAAAGATTGCAGTATAGTAGATTTTATCAAAAGCCATAGAGCGGTTACTAACAAAATTAAGGATGTAGCGATTAATAATATTTCATGTAATTGCACCTTTTGTTTTACAAGTGTTGCACATTACTTATTAGGGTTATCTATTATACCGTTGAAAAAATAAATGTGAGTGGCTTGAATGGCTTTAGAGCAACTAGTTTTTCTATTGATTGAAACAATTACTGCATTTTCTAATCTTTTTCTTAAGTGTCTCTACAAATTTATTATACCACTTGAGTGCAACATCAGGAGTGCCTCTCCAAGATGGAGAGTGAAAAATATGATTTCCGAAATCATGAAACTTCTTGTAGATCTCTAGAATCATTTATTGATAGTACTTTAACATACTTTAAGAACAGTTTCCCTAGCACATCAATAAAACTTTTAAACATTTTTTGAAAAAAGGAAAATTTCTCGGATCGTCTACTTATTGCTTTTATAAGCATTTTTTTAAATAGAATGAAATATTCATACGGGTGGTGATTCATATGCCGCTAAAGGAAGTTGAATCAGAGGTACTAAAATACCATGCTTATGTTAAATGGAGAGGAAATGTACAGTCAGAGGTCACAATCAGGCATTTCAACTTGGTAGTAGACACAAAAACAGATGGTAATGATGAAGGGCCCAATCCAACAGAAGTACTACTTGCGGCAATTGGGGGATGTATGATAGTAAATTACGGAAGATTATCTAGAAAGATGAATCTTAAGATAGAATCTATTGAAATTGACATAGATGCAGAAAGGCCGAAAATGAAAGCAAAGGTTACAAAGATAAAATATAAAATAAGAATAAGGAGCAACGAGTCATATGAGAAACTAGAACGGCTAAAAGAACTTGTGGAAAGAAATGGAACAGTTTTTAATACGATTAAGGAGGGTACAGAAATTGTTGGCAATTTAGAAGTTGTTAAATAAAAAATCGAGACCCCTCTACATTTTTTATCATATTGATTAATCTAGTTGAGGATTCGATGAATTTAATAATTGAGGGATTTTGTATGTAATAACGTCCCATTCTCTACAGAAAAATAAGCAATATCGCTAGGAAGTATCTTTCTTGAAGCGATTATTTTAGTTTATTTATTTGGTTATAAATAGTAAAGCTTTGCCTTAGTAACTTTTATTGAGTTACTTTTTCTTTAAAACAGTTAAGACCATTATATACTATCTTTGATCCCACTAACATTTGTTTAATTACTTGGTCTTTTAGCTCATCAGGAGTAACAATAACTATATCAGCTGGCAATCCAGTTGGTTTCAATTGATATATCTTTTTATAATCTTCAAGCGTTTTTTTCTGCAACACAATCATTATGTCAAAATCACTCGACTCTTTGTTAGTTCTTCTTCCTCTACTACCAAATAGAATTATTGTGATTTGCCCATTATATGCATTAATTAGCTTATCAACAAAATCGTTGAACATTTCTGGATATTTAAGAATCTGTTCACGTCTGTATTTGAATATCTCTAACTTCAAAGTTTATCACTCCACTCTATGATTTTTTTAGCCATCTCTAAACAGTTCGAAGATAGGCTCTTATCATAACTTATTCCTTTGGTTCCTGGGTATCTACTCTCAATGTAATGTGGTGTTAAAAATTGAGCTGCCAGAAGCACATCTTTTGGTACATCTATATCGACACATGCACATAGTTCTCTAAGTAAGACTGCGAGATCATGTGTAAATGAAAATGAGCCACACTTTTCTAAAAGTTTTCCTTTCAAGAAAAATTCAGCTGCTTGATGAGCATTAAAGCATACAAACCAATGCCTGTTCCTATTGAAAGCGTGCTCTGCCTCCTCTAGGAATTCTCTACCTTTTTGTAACCAACTATTTGCATTCATATAAATCACATTTTTATATCTCATTCCTTGGGTTAATTTAACTGTATCAAGAACAATATAAAAATCTTTTATTTTTCAGTAACAGTAACTAGAATTCTCAATATAAAAAGTAAATTCAAGAAAACAATGCATATTTACTCCATTCCTCAAGAGTAGTTATGAAAAATTGGCACGACCTTTTTCATATTGCCAATAATATATTCTATCAGTATTTGACACTCTCCACTGCTAAAGCTGGGAGATTCTTGCTTCTATGGGTTAAGCCCTTAGAAGAATGAGGATTCTGAAGACACATTATTTCAATTTTCTCTGTAACACCTCTGGAAAACAACTCAGTAATTGCATCTTGTTTTATACAAATATTGTTCTTGTCTACCTAAGCAAGGCTCTGAAGTGTTCCTCATATATAAATGAAAAAATTGTCAAAATCTTTTTCTTCTTCTAACAAGTATGTACACTGCAACAGCTACCACTACTATTACAGTAGCTACTGCAACATCAGCAAAGTTGTATGGATATATTCCAAATGGAGCCGTTGCTTCATTCATAAAATAGGGGTCCTCATTTTAGGAAAATGAGCCGCGAAAAACTTTTTATATCCATAATCTTGCTGATTTATGCAACACTTTCACATAAAATCATCCACTAAGAGTTGAAACAGGGAACATCTCAATATACGGACAAAATTTTTCTTAATTACTACGAAGAATAAGACTGTTAACATATATATAATGTTGAGAGTCAGCTGTCGGTGTACTGCAGCTTCGCATCGATTCGCTCGGCGATTGAAGACGCTATTCTGGAGTAGTATTGACTATTATCGAGTTTTTGTTCAAAAGTCTTTAAACATTCTTCTGCGTCAATTAATGATGTGTTAGTGTAGGGCATGTGCTGGAAAGTGGCGGGACGATGCTATAAACCTTGCGGTGATGCAGACGACTCCCGCTACTTTTCCACTAACTCTTTTTCAAGTGCCGAAAAAAGCTACAAGGTAAAAATCATATATAACAAATCTTCTTTTTGTTTTATTGGTGATAAAATGAGAGATCTAATTGATATTATTAACTCTAGGTGTTCTATAAGGCACTTTGAGTTGAAACCTATACCTAATGATATAATAGATAAGATAATCAAAGCTGGTATCAGAGCTCCTACTGCAAGTGCCGCTGAGCAATGGTTTTTCGTTGTTATTGAAAAAGAGACTGTTAGAAAGAGACTCTTTGACTTAATAATAAAAGCGCATATAATTTATGCAGAGAAGGTTTTAAGAAGGATGGCTGATGAGAAAAAGCTGGCAGAGTGGAAGGAAAAAATAATTAGAGAGAAAAGGTATTATGCTCCCTTATATATTGCTGCCTATGTAGATTTGAGAGAAAAAGTCTGTAAAGATGAATATTCAGATTTTGAATACTTGTGGGCAGTTCAAAGTCTCTCGGCAGCGATCGAAAATATGATTCTCACAGCTTGGAGCATGGGCATAGGCTCTGTGTGGCTCGGTGTTCCAATGCTGATGAAAGATGAATTTAATGAAGTTTTGGGAATAAAAGACAAAAACTTGGATTTGATGGCAATTCTAGCACTTGGTTATCCATCAAAAGAACCACGAATAAAAGGCAGAAAGAAAGACATCAACAAAGTTACTGTGTTTATCAAATAGCGTCTTATTTTCTCGGAGCTTCTGCACTAATTAAGGTGAAAAATCCGTATTTTATATTAGAAATGTCGTTCCAACTTTTGACGCTCTTCATGGCTAAAGCTGGGAGATTCTTATTTTTTACGGGTTCCATTTTGTAACCATAAAATTATATATATTTGTGCATAGCCAAATAAATAGTTGATATCGGAGGAAAATAAAATGAGAATCGCTATTCCATCTAATGATAACAAGGGCTTGGAGGGTTACATAGGAGAACATTTTGGTAGAGTTGCTTACTATGTTTTTGTAGATATAAAAGATAATAAGATCATTAACGTTGAAGTTGAGGAAAATCCATCTGCTATGAGTCATGCAGCAGGGCAGATACCACAATATCTAAAAAGTAGGGGTGTTGACGTAGTTATAGCTATGGGTATGGGACTTAGAGCAAAGCAGTGGTTTGAGCAGCTGGGAATTAAAGTAATCACTGGTGCTCAGGGGAAAATAAAAGATATCATAGATGACTATCTTAAGGGAAAGTTAAAAAGTGTACCATATGAGCCTAAACACAGGTTTCATGAACTTTACTGATAGACGTTGACACACTCTTCTAATCACCTTACTTGAACCACATCTTAGACATACTCTTGAAGTCTTATATTCACTAACCTTTACTACCTCTATTCCAGGAGGTAGTCTTTCCAGTCTCTCAAGTCTCCTTAGTTTTAGGAAACTCCTCCAAGCCTTGTTGTTCTTTTCTAATGACTTGTTGTGCTGTTGCTGAGTCTATTAATGGGGCATATTTCCTATATAGATGCTTGGGATGCCACGAGAACCTCTTATAGCGGACATACGCTTGCCTGCGTTCGAAGTTAATCTCATTCCACAGTCTAGCACAGTTATCAGCAAATTCCCATAAAGTTGGTTTGTCCTCAATTATGAATGTGTTTGTTCTCGCATTTCTTAATTAACCTCTAAATTACGTCCTCATAAGGTTCTCTGCGGTGAACTCTTAATTTATCAAGTTCCTTTTTCAGTCTCCGACTAACTGCTATCGTGGTCTTTTCATTACTCATAATTACACCTGATTATTACTAATTAGAAAAAAATATTATTTAAACCATCGACCCATTTATCTCCCTGCTAAAGCAGGGAGCTTTCTGGCGTCAACTTTGTAAAGGTTTAATCTCTTGCATTGTCACATAAAAGTAAAAGTGTGATTTATTTTCCGCAAATTGTTTTATCAATTATGTTTTGCCTATGTTTCTTCTACCGAAAATAATAACTAGTTAAGCCTTGTCCTCATTCCATAATCTTTCCAGGAAATTTAATTCATGCTCTATTAATGAAGATCATAATTATACCCAAAAGTATTATATTAACGTTATGAAAAGTTTACGAAAGCACATATGTACTAAAAACATTTTAATAAAGGAGTAATCATAAATCATATGATAAAAAATGACAGATTATAGAGTGAAAATAGAAGCCGTGAATAAACTTATTCTATTAAAAGAGCTTTTCACGTATCGCGAGTTGGAAAAAAAGTTAGGAATACGCACTCCGGTCTTAGCGAGATATGTTTCTTATAAAAATTTGCCTAATGTGAAAAGGGCACAAAAGATAATTTCCCTTTTTAATTCAATTGGCATCTCTGAGCTTATTAGAAAAAAAGTTAGTTTCTCTGGAGATATTATTGACATTTCATCAGTTTTATCGGATGTTCTATTACTTCGCTGGTTGGCTGAAAAAATTGATGTTGCGGCCGATGTTGTATTAACGATGGCAGTTGATGGGATAACATTTGGAACCATTGTCGCTGAGAAGTTAAAAGCCAAAATAGCTTACGTTAAAGATAGAGAGGAAACAGGTGTCAGGAGCTTTTATCAAATCACAATGACTTATGATCCAGGAATTCATCAAAGGAAATTCTACCTTCCTAAGAAACTGCTTAAAAAAGATGATCGAGTATTAATAGTCGATGATATATTGCGGACTGGAAAAACTTTTGAGGCTTTAATTAAAATAGCTGAAAAAGCAAAAGCCGAAATTGTTGGAGGAGCTGTTATTTTTTCAAAGAGAGATATTATAGAAGATTTCAGAAAAAGATTGCCTAAATTTTACGTATTTTACGAATTCTAGTAGCTATATAAGCTCTATTGTGCTAGGGGGTTTTGTTGTAATCTCATAACCCACATATTTAATAGAATTGAATCTTAAAGCGTATCTTGCAATTTTCCTCAACTCCGTTATTGGAACATTTGCTGGCGTAGCGGTCATAAAATCTTCTGTAGTGACGGCACGAATTACAATTGCATCCTTTCCTTTTATGTAGTTCCCCATAACTTTAGCAATAACTCTCGTTATATTCTTGTATTTGCTTGTTAAACGGCTTTGAAGTTTTAGAAGATCATAATATGATAAGCTGTCCCAATCTATATCCACACTAAGTATGTTTGCTAAGACCCTACTATCGCCTTTCACGCCTATAGAACCTACTTCAAATACAAATCCATCACTAACACGATGGCCAATAATTGGAATCATAGCTGCAAAATATTGAGAGTACCTATACTTGCTAAGAAAAGTACTGGTAACATGAGTGATTTCCCTTAGTATGTCAACTTTACTCTTAGTAATTCGGCCAATAATTCTAACAGCCAATCCCGGACCAGGAAATGGTTGTCTATTAACGATATAATCTGGTAGTCCTAACGCTTTAGCTAAAAGCCTAACTTGATATTTAAATAATGGCTTCAATGGCTCTATAATTTTCAAATTTAATTTCTCAGGCAAACCTCCGACGTTATGGTGTATCTTTATAAATCCCGATCCCCTGGAATCATCACCCCTTGTAGATTCAATAACATCAGGTGCTATAGTCCCTTGAATTAAATACTTTGCACCTACAGATTTTGCCTCCTCCTCGAATATATCAATAAACAATTTTCCAATTATTCTTCTACGCTCATCTGGGTCTAATACATCTTTAACAGCGTCAAAAAACATATCAGAAGCATCTATGTATTTGACGTCAAACATTTTAAAGATCTTACCCAGTTTGTCCTCTTTTCTCATAAAACCATGGTCCACAAAAATTATATGAGTATCAATGCCAGCCTTTCTTGCAAGAGCAGCGCAAGTTGTTGAGTCAACACCACCAGAAAAACCGAGAATTGCAACTCCATTGATATTTTCCCTCAGATACTCTATTGTTTTATTTATAAAAATCTTAACATCCCAACTTCTCTTCTCTTCCTTACAAATCTTAAATGCAAAGTTCCTTAAAATGACGTTACCCTTAAGTGTATGGGACACTTCTGGATGAAATTGAACACCATATATATTATCCCCTACCTTATATGCAGCAATCTTACATAAATCGGTGGAGCCAAGAATCTCTCCAGATGGAGGAATAGAAAAAACCTCATCACGATGACTCATCCAAACAATTTCCTCTTTGTCTAACCCTTTGAAGAGTATATCTTGCCGAGGTCTAAAAATGGAAAAACCAAACTCTGGAGTACCTCTACCTATCTCTCCACCAAGAAGATATGCAATCAATTGATGACCATAGCAAATACCGAGAATCGGTACATCAAGGTCAAAGATCCGTTTATCTATAGTTTTCGCATCTCTCTCATATACCGAGTATGGACCACCACTTAAAATAATTCCTTTTAGATTATTCACCTTTTTCAATTCGTCATATGTTTTAACGCTTATGTTTTCAACGCCTAGTTCGTTTAGCCTATTTGCTATAAGGTATACGTACTGCCCGTGAAAATCAATAATTGCTATCAATATGATCACTTTTGTTACTTTGTTTTGGTTAAAAAAGAATATTATATAATTGTTTTTTAACATAATTTTGTTAATAAAATCTCCTTTTATAGGATAGTTATATAATGGTTATAGCAGTTTATATTCAGAGAATATTTCTTTCGCTAACAGGAAAGCGAGCCTATTTTTAAGAATGATTTTTTTGAGAAGAACGGCTGTCTAATATGGAATTGTCGCAAAAATATTTCAATATATTTAAATATATATATCTATCTTATAATGTTGGTGACCCTTATGGGAATAATACTTGTTAAAATCAGTGATGAAACTGAGAAAAAACTCAGAGAAGCTGCAATCATGCGTTTTGGTGCCAAAAAAGGAAGTTTATCAAAAGCTGTTGAGGAAGCAATTAACATGTGGATCGACTCTTTAAAAATAAGCAGAGAAGAGAAAGTTGATTGGGATACATTGAGAGTTAGAGTTAAAGACAAAAAATTGACCGAAAAGCTTTTGGAAGAAAGTAAAAAAGTAGACAAGAAAAGAATTTCAAAAATGTTAGAAGTGCTGGGGTTGGAGGACAAGTGATGCAAAAATTTGCAATCGATACGAGTGTTTGGATAGAGAGCATTGCTGAAAATTCTGAGTATTTTGAAATAGCATCAAGATTTATTGATGGAATTGATAAGGGGAAAATTACTGCGATAGTGACTCCCATAACAGTTGCAGAAACTTATTATATTTCTTATAAACTTTATAAAGAAGTAGGATTGGATGAAAATGAGGCAATTTTTCGAGCTAAGCTTCTTTTTAACACTTTTTTCTCTCATAGGAATATTAAAGTGATAGCCATTAGCAAAGATCTTTCTCTGGTAGCTGGCGAAATAAAAAGAAAGTATCATATATCTTTATCAGATTCATTTTTATTAGCTGCTGCAAGGCATGAAAATGGAGTTGCGGTATTTCGAAAAATTGAGAAGGAGATGGAACCATATATAGCTGACTTGAGAGAAAACTTTGAGATTGTATTTTTAAGTGAAATAAGAATAAAATAATTTCTCAGTCTTTTTACGGGCATTAGCATGTCTACTCTCAATTAACAATACTTTTTACATAAAAATGTTAAAAATAATTTATATATAATTTAATTTTAACACAAAAATATAAAGGTGAATTTTATGTTAGAGCTGCTCTTTAAGGATTTACAACAAATAAAAGCTATTAGAAAAGAGGCAATAGAGTTCTCTGGTATGAAATTTAGAGGTCAAGGACTTAAGTTTATCGACGGAAAGCCAATTTGGATTCAAAACGGTAAACCATATTATATATTCCTCTTAATGAAATTATCTGGTCGCTTTATGCAACACCCAGCTATTCTTAATGAAATTTCCAACATAATAGCTAGAATTGTTGACTTTTCAAAAGTTGATAAAATATTAACCTTGGAAACGATGGGGATTCATATATCAACAGCTCTCTCTTTAAGAACTAAAAAGCCACTAGCAATAGCTGGAAAGATAAAATATTATGATGAGGTAACTTCGTGGGAGCCGCCTCACCAAATCGAAGTTACTAAAAAGACGGGATATGGTGTTTCGAAGCTATACATTAACGATATATTCCCAGAAGATAAAGTTATGATTTTTGACAGCATAATCAGTACTGGTGGAAGTTTTACTTCATTGATAAAAAGGTTGAAAGAAAGACGAATAGAGATTGTGGATGCTGTAGCTGTATTGGAAAAAGTAGACTATGGAGGAGTCGAAAAGATAAAAAGAGAAACTGGAATTGATGTAAAGACTCTAATTAGAATTAAAATAAAAGATGTCAGAGAGCGTAATGCACATCTAGAGGTAACAGCAGATATCTCTCCTACGGAATATTTAATCAAATATGATTCATCATGACCACTTAAAATCCCTTCTATTAAAAAGTCTGATATGAAAAACTTATAACTTCGTCGCTCGTTCTTTAAGATTTAAAGAGGGTGCGTGCGGCCGCCGGCTTT
>JBECUL010000050.1:0-15641 GCA_040225955.1 Candidatus Asgardarchaeum abyssi
CCCGGTGGAGGATGGTCGAACCTCCCCGCCGGGGAATCTTAGGATTCCCCGCACTTTAGTGCGGGGAGGAGGTCAATTTAAGGAGTACTTTATTACCAGGAATCATTAGTTCCTTTAACCTACCCGGATCGCGAAGATGCGAATTCTCCATATTTCCATTTACTTCAACTTGTAAAACAAAACGATTTAGTCTCCTAATTAACCTGCCAATAATTAGTCTTTCATTGATTTTCATAGGAATCACGCTTTATTTTTTACACCTAAGTTGAATTTCTTAGCTAATGGACACTTTTCTACGTTGAATCCACACTTTTTAATCCAGTTCCATATCTGGATGTAATTTCCTTTGCAGGCTATTGTGCCATTTATTAAAACGTAGGCATAATTGGGTTTTAATATATTAAGAAAATCAATCCTATGAGTGACAAATATGCCACTGCGATTATGTTTCATTATCCAATCCTTTATGAAATAAACCATTCTATAAAGAAGTTGAGCATCAAGTCCAGAGTCTAATTCATCAAAGATTGCAAGCTTTGGATTAAGAGTCATAATCTGTATAACTTCAGATACCTTCTTTTCCCCGCCCGAGAATCCGATATTTACTTCTCTCTCCAGGATGTCTTTATGAAATCCTATTTCTCTGAGAAAGTCTTCTGGGTTTTTGTTTCCCAGCACTTCTAAAAGTTTTCTTAATAAAACATTTTTAATTCCAGGAGGATCTTGAAAGCAAAGGGCGATTCCTAATTTAACTCTATCTTCTATTGGTAATGATGTGATATCTTTCCCCTCAAATAGTATTTTCCCCTCCAAAACCTCATATTCTGGAAAGCCTAAAATTGTTTTTACTAAACTAGATTTACCAGAAGCGTTTGGACCTAACAGTGCAACGATCTCGTTACTTTTGATTTCTAAATTCACATTCCTTAGAACTATTTTATCCTCAATTTTTACTTTTAGGTTTTTAATTTTAAGCAAACTGAGCACCTCACTCACTCATGAGAAATCCATTAACTATAAGATCTATTGCTTGTTCCTCCGTTAGACCACGAGATCTTAAATAATTTAAGACATCTGGAGTAATTCTTCCAATGGAAGCTTCATGTGTTAACATTGATGTTTTATTTTTACTCTCTAATTCTGGTATTAAATCTATTCTTGTATCGTTTGATAGAACTAAGCCTTGACAATCAAGATGACCTCTAGTTTTATCTCCAACTGCGCTAATTCTACTAATTCCTACGACATCAGCTCCATTTCGACTAACGACTCTGAGCTTAATTATAGCATCTGAATGGGAGCCTATGAGTTCAAAATTTTCATTCATTCTAATTTTACTGTTATCACCTAATGTTGCTACTGTAACATTTGCAGAGGCATAATCATACAATCTTGCTTTCGTAAGAACGTAGAACTCTTTTGGACTTTCAAGGCTCCTATACTTATAAGTAAGTTTGGCATTTTTTCTTAACTCAAGGTTTAATACCATACTCACTAAATCTCTCTTCCCCCATTTATGAATATGTTCATATACTACATTTGAGTTCTCCTTGATTATCATTTTTGTGAAATCCATATGTTTTCCAGCTAAATCGGGCAACTCAGCCATACAAAGACCTTTAAAAGTTACATTAACATTTTTCTCTATTAAGATAAAATTTGTTAAGCGTTGACTAACTCCTCGACTTGCAATAAGAAAACACGTGACTATTGGAAATCTTGGTGATTTTTTAACCCATAAGAAATAACCCTGACTTGGTTTTTTGATATACTCTCTCAGCCAGCTGTATTTTTCTTTAGCCTTTACGATAGGAAGAAGTTCAAAATCGGGCGCTTCTTTTATAGAGTAATCGTAATCTTTTTGTAGATATTGTGCTTCCTCCTTTATTTCACTTATTATCTTCTTTTCAGAAACGGACACACCATAAACCTCCTGATGTCCATCCTAAGCTGAATTTTTGGAACCTTTGCAGAGAGATATTGATAAATTTCTTAATCCTTGTTGTTTCAAGGGGTAATAATTTTCAATTTGTCGCTCTTATTTTATCTCTTAGTATGTATGTTAGAAAAAGAAAATTGCTTAATAAAATATTTCAAATTTTAATATTTTAACTTCTGTCGGCAAATTTTTTCGTGATATAATGAAACGCACTATCAGCAGCTATAGCACCTTCAGCAGCTGCTGTTACAATTTGTCTAAGCTTATTAGATGCTGTAGTACAATCACCAGCTGCAAATATTCCAGGTATATTTGTACTTTGGTCAGGTCCTACCACCACATATCCCTCATCATCTGTTTTTATCCCAATTTTCTGGAAGAACTCTTTTGGTGGCTTTATTCCTATCGCAACAAAGAGACCATCAACTTTTAGGATTGTATCATCATCTAAAATTATCTCTTCAAGCTTATTATGCCCTCTTAGTTCCTTAATGGTATGTTTCAACACAAGTTCTATCTTTAGGTTTGATTTTATCCTATCAACATATATTGGCTCTGCTCTAAACTGATCTCGTCTATGTATCAAATAGACCTTCTCAGCATAATCTACTAAATGTAAGGCCTCCTTAACCGCAGTATCTCCTCCACCCACCACTGCTACTATTTTTCCTTTAAAAAGAGGGGCATCACATGTTGCACAGTATGAAACTCCTCTTCCAAAAAATTCTTTTTCCCCTGGCACTCCTAGTTTTACCCTTTCTGCGCCTAATGTAAGAATTACTGCTTTCGTCTCCCATTCTCCGCTAAATGTTTTTACAATAACCATATCATCTTTTTTCTGAATATCTATTACTTCTTCAATATATATGTCAACATCATAATATTTAACATGCTGAACAAACTTATTAACAAGGGCTTCACCTTCTATCTCTATAAATCCTGGGTAATTCTCTATAATGCCTGCTGTAGCAGTAGCCCCCCCTATATCTTTTGTAAGGATTATAGTATCCAGTTTATATCTTGCTGCATATATTGCAGCTGTTAAGCCCGCAACTCCAGCTCCAACAATAATGACATCATATTTTCTTTTTCCTTTTTTCTCCTTTCTTACGACAGGAGCCACAAGAGGTCCTAAGAGTGACACATGAAAAGCCTCCTTTAAGCTAGAATATGAAATTATAAAGAGTATCTCTTATGTTTTTCTTTATTTTTAAAATGATACCATTTAAGCTCCTATTACACTGTTATGCTAATTTATAAGCTTTACTCTTTTTAAAATTTTTAAAAGAATATCCACTATGTCATAAGCTGTTTTTTTGATAGGCGTTGACATTGTCTCCGAAAGTTCTATTCTATATGGCTGAATTCCGATAATAAATACTTCTGGCGTATATTCTAACCTTCTACTTATGTACTCTATAAGTAATGTAAGTGGAACATTATGTGTAGAAACTAACCTATTTACAATATCAGTAATATTAAATACTTTAAACGTACCAGGTTTGCAATCAAAAAGAGCAGCATCTATAAAAAGTATATGAGTTGGTTTTTCTTGAATTATCTTTTCAACAAAGCTTTCAGGTATCTCCTCGCAATTAAAAAGTGCAACTTTATCGTGCGTAAGGTTCTTTAATCTTTCACTTAAAAGGTCAACTATAAAAGGCCCTACGTAGTCATCCCCTTTCATTATATTGCCTACTCCACATATTACAAGCTTTTTGCAATTCTTTAATCGTTTTAATAATTCACTTTCAAAATCCACTGTTCAGAACACCCCTAACTTATGTTTCCCATTATTATGCGCATTTTAGTAAGTTCTTTATAATATCTTCTATCTCTAACCAATCATCAACTATAAAGTCTGCAGAGTCTAATTCGTTTCTTGAAAAGTTTGTTGTTATCGCTATGGATATTATCCTATTTACCTTAGCAGCGGCAACATCATTTGACGTATCCCCAATAACAGCAACTATATCAAATTCCATTTTAAGCTCTGAGAAGACTCTTTTCTTAAAATCAAACTCCTTTTCATACTTTCTCTTTTTCATATAAAGCTCGCCAATTGGATAACCATGCAATTTTAACCATTTTATAGTTATTCGTCTCATTTTTTCTGGTCTACCTGTTACATAGATAACTTTAAGTCCCATATCTTTGTGAATGCGATTAATAACCTCTTTTGAGTTAGGAATAGGTTCATCCATTGGCACATATTTTGGGGATAAAAAAATATCGTAAATTTTTGATCTGATTCTTGGATTATCTGAAACCTCCTTGATGATGTCATAGCTTCTTCTGATAAGAGAAATCTCATGTCCAATAACATCTTTTATACTCATTAGCAATCTTTTCTCATTGTTTGCAATTGTTCCATCCAAATCTATAATTATTGCTTTAGGTAAATCCATATTCATGACTCCTGCTTTATATGTAATATATAAATAAATTTTTAGGTATTAGCATTATCAATATATTTTTGTTTGTAGCCCGCACTTGGTGATGGTAAATGCGAAAAGTACAATTCTTCTTCTATTATGGATCTTACCTTCAATATCTATAATTGGTTACTTAAACTCTATCCATGCGTCATCACAACAAGAATTTGAAAATCTCGTTATTAATATTTTATACAATTTATAATGATTATTCCTTATCATTAAGCAACGCTCTTAACCTATATCCTTGCTTTAGGGTAACAGAAGGGAATGATCTTCTCTTACTTAATGAATTGGAATTTGATGTACTAATTTTATTAGATATCCCTATTAACTCATCGGATGTGGATTTAATTAATGCGTTTCTAAATAAGGGTAGTGGCGTTATATATCTTTTTGGACCAAGAACTACACAACTTTCTGGCTTAGAAAAAACTAAATGTGACTCTTACTGATGTTTTTGATAAGAATTCAGAAGACGGCATAACAAACTCTATCGATAGTGAAAATCCCTTAACTATAAATATCGCATGGAATTCCATCCCAGAGGCAAAAAATTATACCGTGATTTCTCAAAACTCCTTGGCATTAGGTGTCAATGTAATTCCTGAGGAGGCTACATATAAGCATCCTAAGCTTTTGAGAAAAACATAGGATTAAGTAAAATAAATAATAGTATATACAGTCTGGTTGACTTCGAATAACAATAAAGAAATAAAGTTATGGCCATATTTTAACTATTTTATTTACTCAAGGTTTTCTTTCAGGAATTTTCAGAGAGTTATTCACATGGTAGACAAGTCCTTACCGACTATTATGTTTCTCAAGGGCTTAAATGGTCTAACTTTTTCACTTTTTTGCTTGTGTCTTCCCTATCTGCTGTTAGAGCAAGATTCATTTTAGGCGCAGTGGGTCCAGATTGGGCACTCGCAATGGTTCTTTTAGGATCCTTATTAATTTTTCAATTACTAGATCCGTATTCTTGGCTTGGCGATCAAATTCCTGCTGGTGTAGGCAGAACTAGAAGCCTTGCCGTAATATGGGCTATATAACAATCAATCCGTGCTATATTTCTTATACTTTTTATTCCAATGTACGGAATGGTTAGTGTTGTTTATGCATATATTCTGGTTTTATCGTTAAAGACATAGGAGCTTGGATACTTATTAGAAAATATGTTGCTAAGCCAAAAATAAGCTCACTTCACAATAGGTATTCTGTAGATATTTTTGATGAAGCTGTGTGTGAAGCAGAAGAATTAACAAAGGAGAAAAAGCACTTAAATATTAGCTTCCTCTATACCTTATTATTTCTATTTAATTATCTTGTGATCCTTATTTCTTTCATTCTTTCAAAAGCTTTTTTACCAGGACCGCTACTAAAGTACTTATTTATAGGATCTAACTTTCTGATAAGCCATTCTGCAACACCATTCTTCAAATCTAGTGGATGTAAAGCTCCTTTTTGGAAATCACTCTTTAGTTCATCGAAGCTCGTGTAATCCACTGGTCCGCCAAATTTAGCGGGTCTATCAATATGGAGTTCTCCATCGAGGGGGAATATTAATAATCTTGTAATGTCTATAATTGGGTTATATTCTATTTGCCTAGCTGGGCAATATGCACTCCTTATTTTATCTTTTATCTCCTCTGGAGAATCGTGAACAAAAATAGCACTTTTTGGCTTTGATTTGCTCATTTTTACGTCAATAAATATATCTTTAGCTGCTATGGAGTCTCCCTTGCTTTCCGCTTCTTTTATCATTCTCACATCATCATCACTTATTTGGAATCCAAGCAAGAGAGAATGGTGCAATGCTATTGGTTTTATTACTTTTTCTTCCCCATCAATCTCTGCTGTTAATTTATTAACTCTTATTTTTAGTGCTACTTCTCTAGCTATAACATGAGCTTTTCTTTGATCTAATCCGGCATGTGCGATGTTAACTTGAAGGGTGAAAATATCTGCAACTTGCATAACGGGATATATTAGTTTGGCAAAATCAAGACTTTCTCCCATTTTTCTGCCCATTATAGTTATCGATCTTCTAACTCTTGATAGTGTGGTATGTTTTGCTACATCGATCACTGTCTCCCAATAGTGTGGATTTTCCTCATACAATTCACTACCCAAAATAATATTTACTTTATCTGGATCTCCACCCATCGCTTTAACACTGAGTTTCATGGCTTCTGCGAAATAGTTTTTTGCAACCCACCTTATTGTTTCCATATCTCCTCCTAATTTATCATTTATCCAGCTATGCCAATCAGCTAGGAAAATTGTTGTTTCTACTCCTGCCTTTTGAAGATGCGCTATTTTTAGGCCACTAATCAATCCAGTTCCTAAGTGAACAAATCCCGATATTTCAAAACCTTGATAGTGTTTCAAAGGAATGCCATTTTCAATGTAATTATGAAGATCTTCTATTGTTAATATTTCCTCTGTAGGTGGTTTTTTGAATAATTCAATTTTCTTCTCTATGTCCAAGAAAAACACCACCATTACATATAGATTTTTGTACTAAACTTGATGTTGACGAAATTATAAATCTATCTATATGAAAATCGTTAGTAACTCTATTTATATAATCATGATTATTGTATTTCAATTCTTTCTGATATATTAATTATTTATAGCAAGAAAAGCGAAAGTGCTCCATACGTATAAGAAGAATGTATTATACTTTATGAGCGCTAAAAATTTCCAATAGAATTAAAAATATGTACGATTATAACCTTAAATTTAATTAAGTGCTTTAGCATTATTAATAATAGCAGTTAATAGTTTTTGCATAAAATGTATAGCTTGGGAATAATACCATATTTTGAGGGTAGTGCGTTTAGGAGTTATGTAGTTAAAATTATAATATGTTTTTCCTCAAATCTAATATAAAATAAAGGTGAATAATTAATAGCATACTATAGTTGTGTTAGTATACTCCTAAAAATGATTTGGAGTTTGTTTAAGGTGGTTACTGTAAAGGTTCCTCCATTTAAATGTTTATTCTGTGAGTACCAATTTACTGATATAACTGTTGAGTTAGAGAGAATTAAAAAGTTATATAGAGAAACTACTAGGCCTGTTCCTGTACCTGTGAAATGTCCTAATGGTCATGAGTTAGTTATCTTTTTATATACTCAAGGAGATGAAATTAGGATTAGATCTATAATGCCAGCTGTTGGTTCTGCAGAAACTGATATTGATAAGAAAAAAGATGAAGAAAAAGAGAGGAAACCTCTTGATTGGTTTGAGGTGTGGTGATTTAAGTGATTCATAAGGTAGTAGTTATTGAGGAAGATAAAGGGCTTCCTGTATTACAAATAGATAATAAAGATTCCAAATTTAAAATTAACATAGCAGATCTATCAGGTGTGATAGAAGCTATTAATGTGACAATAAAGTCTTTAGTTGATAGTCAGGAAAGAGTTCAAAAGATGAGTTTTAGAACATTTACTATTCTTGCTGAGAGGTGCAAAGAAAAGCCCTATACTGTCATCGTAATTGCTGATTCTGACAGCCGGGTTAATTATCAACGATTAAGACAAATGGTTGAGATTATAGATAAATCCACACACATAGACTCTGATGAAACTAAAGACAAACTCATTGAAATTTTGAGTGAAAAGACATTCCTTGAAGAGCTAAAGGATTGGGGTGAAAAATTGTGGACGTAAGTGGTGTGGAGAGTATTTTTATCTCTTTCGATAAAGATATAGCCTTGGTAATCATAATCATTGGAATTTTATCGATAATTATTGGGCTTTTAAAATTGTTTAAGCTGATTAAAGAAAAGAAAGGTCGTGAAGTAATTATAAGTTATATTTTTCTTTTGCATGGATTCCTATTCCTCAGCCTGCAATTAATTTTTGAGCACTTTATACTTCTGTATCCAGAAATACTTCCAACGATATTTTTCATATTTGCAGTTGCATCATTTGCAGCTTTCATAGCTTATGGTTTTTCTAAATATCTCCTATTTGCGATTTTATCCTCATTTTCAATATCATCCTACATTTTATATTTGCTTGGTGTAAGTGGTAGTATTGCAATTGCAATATATTATATGTTCTCAGCTATTGCTTTCTCTGTCGTGATAATTCCAGCAGGCATTTATTTATCCATTAAGCGGTATCCACCCTTCTGCTTCTCGCTTGGTTATGCATTATATATATTTACTTACATAGTTGAGAAAGTCGGCGAATTTATTGTAGCGAGAACTGGTTTCTTATACCTACAATATTTATTTAACCTTTTTAGAGCACTAGAAATTTATCTATATTCCTTTATTATAATCTTTTTAGCATCTTCGTTGATATTTTCGAATGAACAAAGTGTTATAAGAGGGTTAACTAGAAGTCTTACAATATATATTGGTATTATAGGTGCTGGTACGTTTCTTTATCTTTATTTCTCAAAGCTGATGGCAATTCGACTTACTCCAAATCCAGAAACGGCATATCAACTCTATATGAGTGGTATACCAACAGCATTATTCTTATTTGCTGGTATCATAGCGGCAGCAATAACAGTATCTGCTATAACTTCTATATTCATTGAAAAATACATTCTCTTCAAGGATAGGCCCTCGTTCTACATGGGACTCGGATATCTATCATTAGCTATCGGCCTTATTGCTTATGTTTATCTGTTACTGTTTACTTTAGAGTATTTAACTCCTTTAGGCTATTTCTATACAATAAACTACCAATATCAAATACCTTATAGAGTTTATCTACTTTCATTATTAATTGCTGGCTCATTGTTTTCATTAGGCAGCCTTATGATATTGCGAAAGGAATCCTATTATTACTTCTTGTCATGGGTGACTGGATTTGCAATCGCATCGCTCTTATTCACAAAACATATACCAATCAATATATTGAATCCATTAATTTTTATGGAGCTCCCCCTCTCAGCATTTCTGATATCCTTGCTCATATTATTCTTTATACCAATAGCGATATTCTTAAGATACGGTTTCTTACTCTATAGACGTGGTTCTCCTGCAGCCGTTATTACATTAGGAATTGGTTTATCGCTAGTTATATTTATAATAGGTCTTTTCTTCCATATTTTTGTTCTTGAAAATCTATTACGATTCTTTGGAGGAGTACTCTACTTTTTCAACTCGGTAATTGTATATGCTCTCTTATTACAAAGAGGTAGAAGTAGAAAAACATGATGGGTGATAACTTTGAGTTATGAAGTAATTAAAGAAAGGGTGTTGAAGATACTTTTGCTTGGCGATACCAGTGTTGGAAAGACTAGTATGGCAATTCGTTATGTAGAAGGTGTTTTCCCAGATCCCGATAAGTTGAAATCGACAATAGGTGTAGCCTTTTTCTCAAAAAAGGTAAAAGTAAATAATGAGGTTATTATAGCACAAATATGGGACTTTGCGGGTCAAGAACATTTTCGATCTTTTATGAAAGATATGTTTCGTGGCGCAGCTGGTGGTCTCTTTGTTTTCGATGTAACGCAAGTCACAACACTTGACGACCTAAAGAACTTCTGGATACCTGAATTGGAATCAAAATTAGGATTCAAACTTTCTGAAACAAAAAATCATCCTTTTGTTCTTGTTGGTAATAAGGTAGATTTGCTTGATTATGTTTCTTCTATTTCTACTGTGAATATAGTCTCTATGAGTGAATTAGATGAGTTTCTGGATAAATATGGATTCCAATATTTCGCCACTTCAGCAAAAACTGGTGAAAATATAGATATAGCTTTTAAATCCGCCGTAAAAAAGGCCTATCAATTTTACATTAAACCATCTAAGCAAGCTACTATTATATAATAAATTTTATGTAAACTCATCATGTCCTTCTTTATTTCTTTCTCTAATCTAACTATATTGTAGTTATTGATGTGTATTTTTCACTTGCACGGAAAAAGTTGTATATTATCATTGCTCGTTTTCTACCTATACCTGGAACTTTTGAAAGGGAATCTGCAGAAGCATTGACTATATTATAAATTGTCCTATATCTTCTTAAGAGGTTTTTAGCAAGATTAGGACCTATTGTTGGGATTGAAGATAACATAATCACTCTATAATCTCTTTCACCCGAAACTTTAACTTCCTCTCGAGTCCATATAGCTTCAGGAAGTGCTTCATTTTTTCCCTTTTCCTCTCTCTGAACTAATATTCTAAAAAATTGCCTGAGCGCTGCTTTATTATCTGCAAAAATAACAGGAATTGCGTACACAAAAAGAATTTGCTGAATAGCACCAATCATTGAAGCGTAGAAAACGTCCTTTTGTCTATCGCTAATGAATTGAGAATCAGGCATATATTGGTCAAAAGTTCCATCAATTAGTAGAATTTTTCTTCTTATAGGAAGATTTTCTATTTCATTTGTCTTTACTATTCTATAAAGCTGATCCCAAAGCCTATTGTTTCGTACAGAATTTACAAAGTCGCTTATGTTTTTTCTTTCTATGAGTACAGCATATTTTGCAAAGTTAAAAAGGAAATCACCGATTTCTAATTGCTTGATTTTAACTTTTCCTGGAAATAACTTTTCTAAGGTTTCAATGATATCAGATTTTTCTCTGTTATCTATAGTCAATTGTTTTAGAAATACCATCTCAATCACCTTTACAATTAATAAGCTTACGGTAATAACTTGCATAAAAATGATAACAAGAGGAAAATAATTGAAAGAATGCCAAAAACATCCTTTAGCTCTGTTTTTTTCTCTGGTGTTTTTTCAGTTTTCTGAAGATACGAAACATATCGCAGATATTCTTTATATTTCATTTGAGGCAGATAGCGATATGTATGTTTAGGATCTATTATTTTCGAACTATATGGCGTAATTGAGTATAAAAATAAGAATACTACAAATTCTACAAAAAATGTTAATGCAAAAGCGGTTTTAAAAGTGTTTATATCTCCAAATTTCAAATAAGTCCAAAGATAGAATACACTAAGTGCTACATTACAAATAAAAGTTATAATTAAAATTACCTTGACATTTTTTAGTAACTCTAATAAGTTAATACTTCTCATTTTAACCACGGCACAGTAAAAACATTTACTCTATTCCTAAACTTACTTTTATTTGCTTAGCAGTAGTATTCCAACTATAGTATGTCTCTGCTACTCTCCTTATTGATCTTTTAATAACACTTTTTATCTCCTCTTTTTTCAGCACCGAAATCCAATATTTAAGATTTAAAGCTAGCCTGTTGATTCTTACATTTGGATCTGGTGGAATTGTTAAAGTCTTGTAGTTAATCTTTGTTATTGTATTACATATACTAATAGCTATGTCTTTCAAAAGATCATTATTTGTAATTATAGGTACTAATCCTGATGCCATACCTTTTAATACCGAAGATCTGTGAATTTTTGGGGAAGTTACTGGAAAAACAATAATATCGAATAGTGGTAGAATTTCAGCCAATGCGTAATCATCAAGATTGCCTAATATCTTTATTTTATCTTTTATTCTAAGTTGCTGAGCATTCATGAAATATTCTTGAAGTCTTCCTTCAGACTTTAATTTCTCAAAAAATATCATAATTGCAGAAAGTAACTCCTTCTCTTTGATGGTCTCTTTAACAGCTTCTAAGATAAGTCTAACTAAGCCATAATTTCTCATATTTAAGGCTTTTAAAAGCATTTCAATGAACTCTCTGTATATACTGTATCCTATGAAAATAAAATCTATATCATGAAGTAAAAGTACCTTAGGAATAGCAAAAATCAAATCAAAAATCCCTGAATATGGTGAGAAATCGCCAACATAGGCAACAATTGGTCTTTTTTCCCATCTGATCCGCTTAATCTTATATAGAATATCCGCGTCTGGGTGATCTGGATTGTAGACATTTTTAATTTTACTTGATAACTCAATCAAGTCTCTTTTACTTAATGTACCTCTCTTAAGAGTCTCATCCATTAGTACACTATATTCTTCCTTTCGACCGTCTTTAAACTTACTAACTAGTGATGCAAAATTCGCTATTCGTTTATTAAATTGTGTTACAGTTCCATCATATAATTGAAATTGCGCAGTATCTACACCATCGGGAATTATTTTAATTTTTGATTCTAAGTTTTCTACAAGCTCGCTGAATGCACTTACAACTTTATTTTTGGCAAATAAATCATTTACAAATATAAATTCTGTTTCTACTAATCCTTTAAGCGTATATTTAAGGACATGAGACGGTACTTTTAATATATTCTCTATATTCTGTGTAGGTATCCTAATTGCAAATTTCAATTTATACCTCTCTTTAAACTTCGCTGCAATATACGGCAATATGGGAAAGTCCATCAATATTAAACCGTTTAATCCAAACGTATTGTATAATTCATGTAAACTTTCTTCGTAAGCTCTCATATACCCATTTATCTCATCATTATTTGCATCAGAAAGTTTCTTCACATTTTTTTCCTTGCATATATCGTTAGTGCTTGTCAGCATTATAGGTAAATTAAGTGAAATCAATGATATCCTTTGACTCTCAGCGTGTTCTTTTTCATAAACTCGTTTAAGTTTCCTATTTTGTATGACATATGCGGTATCTATAAAATCATACTTGTTTACATTTTCCTCATAAGCACAAAGAATATAAACCTCGTCATTTAGTTCAGATAATGCTTTTGCCAAACCTTTAATAAAGTATAAATCTTCCATTAAGGTGTTTCCGTAGATAATTCCTACTTTGCCCATCTAAAGCACCAAGGCTTATCTGCTCATCTCAATATAATTTCAAGTTGCACATAAATTTTTTGTAATATTAAAAGTATTTAGAATTAGTCACCTTATATACGAATAAAAATATCCTAGGTTGATTGATGTGAATTACTCTCTGACACAATTTAAAGAAAATATTCTTGAAATAAGAGAATTCAGAGATGAAATTAGTATTTTTGATGATAGATGGCACGCAGGTGAGATTCTTGCAAAGGTACTATCTAAAATTTTAGTTGATGAACCTAAATTAATTACTCTTGCGATTCCTGCTGGTGGTGTACCTATAGGTATTCAAATAGCTAAGAGTCTAAATACTCCACTCGACTTAATTATAGTTAGAAAGATGCCGATTCCCACAGACCCAGAGGCAGGATTTGGAGCTCTAGCTCCAGATGGAACAATGTTTCTAAATAAAACACTGTTAGAATTCATTAATTTAGCTGATAATGAAATAGAATTGATTAAAGAGAAAGTTCTTGAGATAATTAAACGACGTAATATCTTATTTAGAAGGAATAGAAAATACCCGGACCTTAAAAATACTACTATTATATTGACCGATGATGGTTTAGCATCTGGATATACAATGAGAGCTGCGATACATTGGGCAAAGAAACATAACCCAAAGAAAGTAATAGTTGCAGTTCCCACATCTCCTATAAATACTGCTCTAGAAATTTCTACAATGGTAAACCTCGTTGTTGTTTTGAATTTGAGAGAAAGTTTCTATTTTGCTGTTGCTGATGCATATAAAAAGTGGTATGATATAAGTGACGAGGAGATAATCCTGATGTTAAATGAGTTTGGGTACTATAAAAAGGAAGAATAAACGTAAAAGCTATAGCATACTTAATAGAGATTCGTCAAAAATTAAATATCATGAGCGATATATCAAAATCTAGTGCTAAAAGGTGTTTCCTATGCGGGTTATAGAATTTGGAGTAGATTTGATTCCATATTCGGTGAGAAAAATAATTCCCTTGGCGAAGGCGCTTGAAGAAAACAATTTTGATTATTTATGGGTCGCTGATGTAGATTTCGAAAGAGACGCATATACCGCTTTAGCCCTTATAGGATATTCTACAACTAAAATTAAAATTGGAACTGGTGTCACTAATCCATTAACTAGACATCCTGTCACAACAGCTATTGCAATTTCTACAATGAGTGAATTAACAAATGGTCGAGTTACCCTGGCTTTAGGTACTGGGGACTACCATGTAATGCGCATGCTTAATATTCTACCAGAAAAGCCCTTGCGTGCGCTTAAAGAGGCAACATTCATAATTAGAGAGCTTCTTGCAAATAAAAAAGTGTCTTTTGAGGGAACTTACTTTAAGATAAAGGATGTAAAACTCTCTTTTGAGAATCCTTTTAAAGTTTCAATATTCATAGCTGGCAAGGGACCAAAGTTGCTTAGACTGGCTGGAAAAATTGGCGATGGAGTATATCTTGATGCTATACCATATGAAGTATTCCCTAAGGTAAAAGAAATTATTAGAAGGGGTGCTGAAAGTGAAGGACGGAAGATAGATGATCTTTATTTAGCCAATGTAATAGCTTTTGCTATGGACAAGGATCATGAAAAAGCTGTTTTAATGGCAAGGAAAAATACAATATATGCTTTAGCGAGTTTACCAGAATATTTACTTAATGAACTTAAGGTGGAGCATGAAATAATTGAGAATGTTCGTCAATCACTACCAGATTTTGATAAAGCTGAAAAATATGTACCTATAGATGTAGCAGAACTTTTCTCAATATCTGGAACCCCTGAAGAGTGTATAGAAAAAATTGATAAATACCATAAAGAGGGCTTATCTCAAGTGGTATTCATACTCCCTCCAACACAAGATCTAATAGAAGTAGCGAAGCAAGTTAATGAAAAAATAATATCCTATTTTAAAGAGCAACAATAAGAAAAAGTAGCATGCTAAATCAAAAGCGTTAAAAAATTAAAAGAAAAATTAAGAACCCTTTTCCTCACGATTTATCTTAAATTTTATTTTCTTTTTCAATTGCTCTTAGGTCAACAAATAATTGGGTTCCGATTCCACTAATTTGTTGAACTGCAAGTTGTGAGATTAGAAAAGGATGGTTATTTCTTTTTGAAAAACTGTTACCCATTGTTAACAAAGAACCATACTATAATGCAGTAAAAAGATGTATGAGAATATTGAAAAAAGTATGAATAAAAATACTAAAAGGAACAATATGTCTTTCACTTTTCTCTTTATATTATCATTTAAAATTTAGGAGAATGGAGTGAAAACAATCAACCCCATTAATGTCACGTATGATCATATGATTCATGTTACTTTATCATGATATTATTTATTTTGTAGTGATTTAAAAGCTTTTGTAAAAATATTACGTTTAGATAATACTATTATTGTAACTAATAGTTTATTTTAGTTGCGTAGGCAGAGAAAATTATAATTTGAGTTGTAATTATATGATCTTTAAGAGCCGAGCACATGTAAAAATTAAGGAATTTCTGATTTAAGATGTTTTCGCATTCATCAATCCCCAAAATCATGACCCTCT
>JBECUL010000051.1:0-14025 GCA_040225955.1 Candidatus Asgardarchaeum abyssi
AAATTCATGGAGGATTGAGGCGGATCTTGGTGTCTAGGGAGCGTACTCATTTCGAAAATAGTGCGGAAGTACTGATTCATTAAAAAAATTTAAGTATAGTAATCTAAAAAAGAAAAGATGTGCCCTATTAACATAGAACATAACTAAATAGGTGGATTATATGAACAGGATTAAAAGCCCAATATCAAACATTATTAACTCAAAGGTATTCATGTTTGTTAATATAGTATTATTTCTACTGTTCTTGAGTGTCATAGTAATGTTTGGAAAAGCGATGGAGGGATTAATTGGATTAATTTCTGTTTTTATGTTAGTTATAACACTTGTATTTATAGTAGATTCGTTCATATCAAGATTATAAGGCACGTCAAGTTAATCTGATTGAGATTTTCTTATTTTTTTAAATCTTTTCTCTGACAGATTTATTTCATTCTCTATGGAGGTTATTATCTTAGAGGCTACTGTCCAAGTAGCTAATGGCTCAGGGTCTATAGAATATACGTTATTGGCAGCTTCGTAGAATCTTCTTGAAAAGTCACCATGTGGAAAGCCACCAATTAAAATGCATGGATTTTCATATTCGAGAAGTTCTTTTGCTATTAATGTTGGTGGTTTAAAAGCGCCTTTTTCGGAGAATAGGAAAACTGGTCCGTTAATTTTAGATATTAAATCATCTATCGATATGTCCTCCTTTTTAATTAATATTTCACCACTATCCGAGATAATAATACTCTTCTTTAAGAGCTGAACCATTAATCCTTTAAAGCGTTGATATGTTTTGGGAATTCTAATTTTTGGATTAAACCAAAAAACTTCGTCATTAATTGTATGAACATAAACATTAAGGTAACCTTCTCTATTTATAGGTGAGTCAAAAATATACAACAGAGTGGTGTGTAATATATCGGGTCTACCCCTCTTTTCTGAATACGGTAATTTTTTTATAAACATTCGATGATATGAGACTTCAAGAAGCATATTATTTGGTGATTTACCAAGTTTTCTTGCAATTTTTATGATCTTTGGCTCGTGTAGTAGATGTTTAGGTATCAACTCAAGGCTTGTTTCAATAATTATGAAATAAATTCTCTTTATAATCCCACCAACCAGATCATTCGTATATGGTGAGCTAATGATACCTAAAAGAATGAAAAGAAAGGAATATATTAAAGATATTGCAAGCCAGAGGATAGACATATTATTTAATCTAACAAAAAATGTAATCAAAGAGAATTTTGAATTGGCCTCAAAGTATGTAGAGCTCATCAGAAGAATAGCTATGAAGGCTCAAGTTCGCCTGCCCCGCTCAAAGAAGATGTGGATCTGTAAAAAATGTAATACTTTACTTATTCCTGGATTTACTGCAAGAGTCAGAATAAGATGCAATCGAATGACGCACATCGTAATTACTTGTTTAAATTGTGGAAATATAAAGAGGTACCCAGTACAAAAATCTAGTCCTTCTGGATAAAATCCAAATTTTTAAGTTACGATTAAAGATGCTTTGTTGACCAAAACATTGTTATATTGAAGTTATGAAATCGGAATTTAGAGCAAGTTATTATGATATCGCATATAACACATTTATCAGCGATATTATTATAACATTACGCAACCATTCATTGAATTGTTCAACAAAGCAATTAAAGAGTAACCTTTAAATAACCCTTAAGGTTAATTAAACGATGATGCATGCGGGCGTCGTCTAGTCTGGACTAGGACGTCGGCCTTCCACGCCGATGACCCGGGTTCAAATCCCGGCGCCCGCATATAATCCTTATTCTTTTTTGAGATCACAGAAGGCCAACAATAGTTTTTTATTCTTTGAATTAAAAATATAAGCAAATCTAAGAGCCTATTTAGGACATTATAGCATCATAATGGTGATAATAAATGAAGCTATTTAACCTCACCGAAAAGGAAATTTACGATGCAATTGACAACGGCGATGTTACAGTTGCGGTATATGGTTTAGGCAAAATGGGCCTTCCTTTAGCCGTAATATTTGCAAATCGCGGACTAAATGTTATTGGTGTTGATATTAATGATGATATTGTTAGAATGATAAATTCTGGACGATCGCCATTGATCGACGAACCGGGTGTTAGTGATAAAGAGATAAATCGACTAATAAAAAACGGTAAACTTGAAGCAACTACAGATTCTATTAACGCAGCAAGGAAAGCAGATGTTATCATTGTTATAGTTCCTTCTCTAATAGATGAAACGAAAAATTTGAAACTTAACTACGTTTTTGATGCGGTCGATGCAATAGGTAAGGGGTTAACTAAAGATTGTGTTGTAATTACCGAATGTACATTACCACCTGGAACTACAAGTGGACCAATTAAAGAAATTTTGGAAGAAAGATCCGGCCTTAGGGCGGGTATAGATTTTGGTTTAGCCCATAGTCCAGAGCGAACAATGTCTGGACAAGTTATAAAGAATGTTGTTGAGGATTATCCAAAAATAGTTGGAGGTATTAATAAGAAGTCTACAAATGTTGTTGCTGCCTTTTATAGGAAAATAGTTAAAAAAGGTGTAATTGCCGTTAGTGACTGCACAACAGCTGAAGCTATAAAAGTTTTCGAGGGCGTTTATAGAGATGTTAATATAGCGTTAGCAAACGAATTAGCACTTTTAGCTGAGAAGATAGGTATTGATATCATTGAGGCTATTCAAGGTGCTAATAGTCAACCGTACTCACACATACATATGCCAGGGGCTGGAGTTGGCGGACATTGCATTCCAATATATCCTTACTTTTTACTTAATTTAGCTAATAAATATGGCCTTGACATGAAGATTGTATACAGTGGTCGTAAGCTAAACGAGCAAATGCCATACCATATTGTTGACTTAGTGATTGAGGCTTTAAATGAAATAGAAAAACCTGTAAAAAACTCAAAGATTGGAGTTTTAGGTGTTGCATATAAAGGTGGTGTTAAATCAACATATTTAACTCCTGCAAAACCGATCATTGAGAAATTAAAGAGATTAGGCGCAAATATTGTTATTTACGACCCTCTATTTACCAAAGAGGAAATTGAAGAAGAATTTGGAGTACAAGCGGTATCTACGATGGAAGATGTATTTAAAGATTCAGATTGTGTCATAGCTATAACTGATCATAAAGAGTACTTAAAAGAAAAATTACATGAATGCGTTTCTCTTATGAAAGAAAAAGCTGCTATTGTTGATGGCAGATATATTTTTGATATGGATATTGTTAGGAAGAAAGGAAAGGTATATCTCGCTGTTGGACGGGTAATGCATAAATAACGTACATCGACTACATTCTTCATTATTAAACATCAAATAGAAATGCTTAAAAGAGAAAGATATTTTTTATAAAATAGCAAATATGCCTATAAGCGGTGGGCCCGTAGCTCAGACAGGCAGAGCGACGGGCTCTTAACCCGTTGGTCGGGGGTTCAAATCCCCCCGGGCCCGTAATTTTTGGGTGGGAAATTTGGTTCATTTTGTAGGAGTAAAAACCAAAAGTGCTGAGTTTTTAAGAAGGAAACTAAAAGAGAGGAATCTACTTTTAACTGGTTTTGCTGCATTTCAAAAGAACGGAAAAATCTATTTTCCCATAAAAAATTCGGAAGAAGTAAGAAAATTATTGGAGACTTTAAATCTTAACGGAGATATAATAGAGTCGGAGATATCTCAGAAAAAGAAAAAGAGAGGTAAACTTTATGAATTAATAGCAGATAAAATTCCAGAGACGCTCATTAAATATATTCCAAGATCATTTGATGTTATAGGAGATATATGTATAGTAGAGATGAATGAAGAAATTTGGCCATATCGAGAAATAATAGGCCGAACAATTGTTGAACAATTTAAAAATATAAAATCTGTTTATGCAAAGGGAGGAAAAGTATCTGGCGATATTAGAGTACGGCCATTAATACATGTATACGGTGAGAAAAAGACTTTGACTATTCATAGAGAGAATAATTGTATTTTCTATGTTGATGTTGAAAAAGTGTACTTTAGTCCACGATTAGCCACAGAGCATATGAGAGTTGCTAAGCAAGTTAAAGATGGTGAGATAATTGTTGATATGTTTGCAGGAGTTGGACCTTTTTCGATTTTAATAGCCAAAATGGCTAACGCAAAGATATACGCTATTGATAAAAATCCTTCAGCCATAGAGCTCCTAAAAAGAAATATTCAAATAAACAAACTCAAGGGGACCGTTATTCCAATATTAGGAGATGCTAGGGATGTTATAAGAAAACAGTTGGAGAAAAATGTAGCAGATAGAGTTATCATGAATCTCCCACTAAGTGCTGATAAATTTTTAGATGTTGCATTTTACGCATTGAAAAACGAGGGGATTATTCATTTTTACACTGTAAAGAGGGAAAATGAACCCTACGATAGAATTTTTGATTTTCTAAAAAGCAAAGCAGAAGAAGAGGGATATAAACTAGAAAGAGTATTAACATGCAGAAAAGTAAAAGAAATTGCACCTCATGAATTTCAGATTGTTGTAGATTGTTTTTTCAAGCTTAAATAATCTTTAACTGGATTCTACAATGATTGTTATTTTGACGGTAACCTTTGGATTTTTAAGCATTTTAATAAGTCCTCTATTGAGATCTATCGCTGCTTTATCAGCTTTTATCATCAAAGTTCTTGGGCAAATATAAGTTGATTTTCTACAAACAATATCCGTAGGGTGAGAGAGTGAAAGGTCTGGGTGACCGAATCCTTTAATGGTTTCAAATATATCTCCTACTTTAATTATCATCTTCACTATAGAATCTCTTTTCCGAATAGCTTTTTTAATATCATTGGGTATGTCTTTTATTCCACACTCAGAATTAACAGCAATTATACAATCGCCTCGGCGGGTTAAGTGACTCTCCTTTGTTATTTCTAAAGTAGTCTTATGAGTTGCTAAGATATTATAGTGACCTCTTGCATAGAAAGTAAATGATAGCATAACAATCACTTTTTATAGACATTTTATATCAAATATGAATAGGTGTAAGAACTTGAAATCTTTTACTGAGGAAAAGAAAAGGATAGTAAAATATCTAAAACGTGCTGGGTTTGTGAGAAGTGATAGAGTTATTAATGCATTTCTAAAGGTGCCCCGCGAAGAATTTGTTCGTCCAGAATATAGAAAACACGCTTATGATGATACACCTCTTCCTATAGGATGTGGGCAAACAATTTCGGCAATACATATGGTTCTTATGATGTGTGAATATCTAGATTTAAAACCAGGGCATAAAGTTTTAGAGGTGGGTACTGGATCTGGTTACCATGCAGCAATTATTGCGGAGCTAATTACAAGTGAAGATGGTAAGATAAAAGGGCACGTTTATACTATTGAGAGAATACCAGAATTGGCAAAATTTGCAACTGAAAATCTAAAAAGGACAAAGTATGATGATAGAGTAACTATAATTGTAGGTGATGGAACCTTAGGATATCCCGAAAAGGCGCCGTATGATAGAATTTGTGTAACTGCTGCCGGACCAGATGTTCCAAAACCGCTTATTGAACAATTAAAGAATGGAGGAAAATTATTAATTCCTATAGGAGCTCAATTTTACTGGCAAGAGCTCTATCTAATTGAAAAAGATTTGGAAGGAAAAATTAAGAGAAAAAATTTAGGTGGAGTCGCTTTCGTTCCGCTCATCGGGAAATATGGCTGGAATTCAAAGGGGTGAGTATATTTTGGGTGTTAAGTTAAAAGATTTAATATCACCAAAAATTATCAGTTTTGATGATTTAACTAACAAGTATATTGCAATAGATGCATTAAATGCAATATACCAATTTATGGCAATAATAAGACAACCAGATGGCACACCTTTGATGGATAAGGAAGGAAACGTAACAAGTCATTTTAGCGGACTATTTTATAGAACAATTAACCTGATAGAATTTGGAATACGACCAGTTTATGTTTTTGATGGAAAACCGCCAGATCTAAAATTACAGACTATTCAAAAACGAAGTGAAATAAGAGAACAAGCAAGAGAAAAATGGCTTGAGGCATTACATCGAGGAGATATTGTTGTAGCAAGAAAATATGCACAAGCAGCCATAGAAATTAATGAAATGGTAATACTTGAAAGCAAAGAATTGCTAGATGCTATGGGCGTACCTTATGTACAAGCACCATCTGAAGGAGAGGCACAGGCTGCATATATGGTAAGAAAAAATGACGTTTGGGCGTCGGCAAGTCAAGATTATGATTCATTACTTTTTGGATCCCTAAGACTTGTTAGGAATTTAACTCTAAGGAAGAAAAGAAAAGTTGCTGGTAAAGAGGAATTAAAGGAAGTAGATTTAGAATTATTAATACTCGATGATATTCTAAAGAACTTGGGAATTACACGAGAACAGTTAGTAGACATTGCAATTCTAATAGGAACAGACTATAACGAGGGAATAAAAGGTATTGGGCCGAAAAAGGCCTATAATCTAATTAAAAAGTATAGTTCTTTAGAGAGAATAGCTAAATTAAGAATAATCGAGATAGGTGACATTCCCGTAGATGAGATAAGAAAAATCTTCTTGAACCCAGAAGTTACAGATGATTATAAAATAGACTGGAAAGCACCAAATCCAGAGAAGATAAAGGAAATATTAGTTGAAAGACATGACTTTTCAACAAGTAGGGTTGAAAAAGGTATTGAAAGGTTGCAGACTGCTTATGAAAAAACTAAACAAGCAAGCCTAGAAAGCTGGTTTGGTTAGCGACAAACTTGTTATCTAATATGGCTATAAATTTTGCGTTATCTAGCTATTCCTATTTCATATATTTTAATTTAATGTTCCCAAGCATATTTTAAATATAAATATTGTTGCTATCTGATCTTTCTCTTTCTATAAGTTTTTGCTGTTGATCAATTATTGCTTGAATCTCTCTTTCTATTTCTTTAGCATCTTCTAACAATTGTTTTGTATCTAAAGTTATGTTATATATTTTTGATAAAGCGGATATCGCAACTGCTGCAGCTCGTGGATCAGGACGCCCTCTCTCCGCATAAGCTAGGAGGGCATATGCTGGAAAATTATAAATTTCAAAGTAACTTAAAATTAGTGCAAGAGGACCGTATATACCTAAATTTTCATCTAGAAAGTTATAATTAAGTTTTTTAGCTCTTTCTATTGCAGAAGACGTGCTAACGATTTTTAGATCGTCATCATCTTTAAATTCATTATCCAGACCGCCAATTAAAATGGCTTCTTTAAATTGATTTTTTATTACCCACTTAGCTAATCCATATGTTATTAAATTCCATTCCATTTTCTGCAATGGAACACGCTCTATAAAAATTATAAATGAATCCAATTGATAGAGCTCATATGGCGTTAAGATCCCTTGCTTCCCCATATAAGCAGAGGGTGACATGAACTTCGTTTCCACAAAACCTATCCTTTTTGCATTACAGAAATCAACTAGATGCTTTGTAGCAATGTATCCAACTTGCCCTATATGACTACGAAAACCAGTAATGAAAATTTTATTTTTAAAATCAACTTTTTCGATGAGCCTAATTTTCATTTTTGACAAAGACTTCACCTCAGTTAGATAAATTTACATTTTTGATAGAATTAAAATTCTGGCTTTTAAATTTTCTTAGGATTTCAGTACTTCTGCATTATTTTCGAAATGAATACGCTCCTAGACACCAGGATTCGCTTGGTCCTTATAAAATTCGGAATCTCCAATAAAAAATAATTTTTCGCAGCCAATACGGATTCCCACCTATGGTGCGGAAGTACTGAATTTTAATTTTATTAGAAAAGAAAACTTACAATGTGTGTTATTAATTCATATACGCCAAGGAAAGCTAATCCTAGAAAAATAGCAATAGGCAGACCTGGTAACATTTTCTCTCGCTGAAGAAAATAAAATGTTAACATACTTCCTATTAATACCCCTAAAAGTGAGGCAAATGCTTCTATCAAACCAAAGTATACAGTTATATGAGAAACTAATAGTGTGTAGAAAACGAGATCTCCTAGTCCTAACTGCCAATTACTGGCTGTATATCCAAGAAAAGGCAATTCTTCTTCGCCCTCTTTTGAATCAATAATATTAATAATTGTTTTTATAGGGCCTTTTTTAACAGCAAAGATATCATATAATGACATACCGATTAATATTGCAATAACGGACCATGTTGGGATATTAAATCCTAAAAAGAAACCAAGGATGCTCCCTAAAAAGATCATTATAATATTTCGGATTTCTAGGGGGATTTTGGAGGATACTGCACTTAATGAAATTATAGTACTCAATATTAAGGAAGAAAATAAGTATATAACTTCTAACAATTCATTCTCTGGAAATATACTCACAAATAAGTAAAGTGTTATTATAAATGAAGAGAAAAAGAATGCGCCACCCATTAGCAATTTGAAGAACAAAAATTTATTCTTTCTTAAAAGGTAAACTATTAGATATGCCGTCAATAGACTGATCAATACATAGAAGATAGCATTAAGTCCTGATGCTACAATTCCTTGCTCTTTTTCAGAAAATGGAACAGCTTCAAGTGGGCTTTGTCTAAATTTTATATAATATGCGAAAATTAATCCAAGAAAAGATGAAATAGTAATGGGAACTATTGGTTCAAAAATATTAATTTTCGTGATGGAATTATTAGACAACCTAGGGCCTCCTTATACTTAATATTACATTGCATTTTCGTGAACTAATAAATTCTTTATTTCATATAAATAAATTAAGAAAAAGACAATTAAAACTTGCGTGTTGATGAAAATAATTGATATGAAACAATGACTATTATATGGAAAAAATCAAAAAATAATTTTAGATTTATCAGATATATACGATTTTAATATCTAAGGCTTTTAAGAGTCCCTCTGCAGTTTTAGGGTCTGTTTTTAACGTATATAAATACTTTCTAGTTCTAAGCTTTAATTTAACAACATCTCCACTTCTTTTTACTCTACATTCCAATGCTCGTTTAGCTAATTCAAGAAATTCCTTTGTATCAAATATCTCCTTCGGCATATGTATCACAACTTCCATGATATTATATGGGCGGGCCCGGACTTGAACCGGGGACCTCCGCCGTGTTTGCCCACCTAACCCAATAGGGTCAGATTGAGGGCGGCGTCATGCCAGGCTAGACCACCCGCCCACTAATGACTACCTCTCTTCTTTAATCTAAGGCGGGTACTCTTACAACGTCGACATTTTTTAGCGGAAATAGGGTTTCGAGCATAACACTTTCGACAAATTTTATAATTTAGTAAATGATACAGTGCAAGTTCTCGTTTATACTGGTCTGTAACTGGCATTATTATCACCACTCTATTAAGTAAAAGTATGCCAAGAAAAATTTTACATAACATATTAAAAATCTTACGATTTTGAGTAAAGCTTTTAGATTTAATTTTTTAAAGCATCTTGATATATATTAAAAATAATAATTCAAGTAGTAATAGTAAGTTCTAATAGTATCCAACTCCGAGTTGTTTTAAATGGCATCCTCCCGATGTTTACTTTTTAATATGATTAAAATGAATAGATTATGAAAATTGGTTGTGGTTTAGATGAAGAAATTAAAGAAAAGAAGAGCCGCTATACCTTTAACCATTTCACAAATCTTACAAGCAGAGTATCGCACAGGGGATAAGGAAAGTTATTTGATACTACCTAATAAGAAAATTGTTTATAAACTACGTATTGTTGGAACAATTATAAATAAGAGCTTTTATCCAGGTAGCGATAATAAAAAAGATTTTGCCTTCCTAGATATTGAAGATTTAAGTGGAACTATTAGAGTTAAACTTTGGGGTACATTGGCTATTAAGGTAAATGACAACATAGATGTAGGAGACGTTGTAATGGTAATAGGGAAGCCAAAAAAAATAACTGATAAGGATCAGTTATTCATTTCTGCAGAAATTATAAGGAAACTGTCTAATATAATTTGGGAGGTTTATAATGAAATTGAGTCCTATGAAAAGTTAAATATTAAATTTCATCAGAAAATCACTACTGAGGTTACAGAATCTTCGGAGGATTTATACCTTGTTATGCAGAAAATTATAGATATTATTAAAGAACATGATATTAATAAACCAGTATCTCTTGATCTTATAAAAAGAATATTAAGGAATACATCAGAAAAAGTAATTTTGGAAGCAATAAATTCATTAATAGAAAGTGGTGAGATATACGAGATATCAGATAATGAATATAAAATTGTTGAGGGTTGACTGATGGCAAAAGATAAAGTGGATTTGTATGACTATATGAGCCTTTTAAAAAGAGCTAGAAGTATGATTCCACCAAAAGTATTAGAAAAAAGAAGATTCGAAATTCCAAAAGCAAGTGTGGCTATTCAAGGTAATAAGACAATTATTATAAATTTTAAATCTATATGTGATGCATTTAATAGAGAGCCACGGCATGTTTTAAAATATTTATTAAGAGAACTAGCAACCGCAGGGATTATTGAAGAGGGACGAGTAATATTCCAAGGTAAGTTCAGTGGAACTGCTATAAACAATCTTATTAAAAGATATGCTGAGATATACGTGATGTGTCCTATCTGTCATAAACCAGATACGAAGATTGTTAAAGAAGGTAAATTCTCGTTTCTTGTATGTGAAGCTTGTGGAGCTAAAACTCCTGTAAAAACACTTTAATTTGTAATTATTCATACATAGTTTTTATATAGTGTAGAACAAAAATTATCGATAAGTGCATTTTAAATTATTACTCACAAAGTTATGGTGTGGTTATGGTGCCCCAAGTCTATCTTAAGGTTATGTATCATGGAAATGAAGTAGTTGTAGCAGTTTGTGATAAGGAAATTCTTGGTAAAACCTTTAAAGAGGGTGAACTTAAAATCCATGTTAGTGAAAAATTCTATAAGGGAGATTTAGTCGAAATTGAGGATGCAATAAATGCTATAGAAAGGGCTACTATCGCTAATTTAGTAGGAGAAAAAATTGTTGCGAGAGCTGTTAAAGAAGGGTTATTGCATAAAGATAGTGTGATTTATATTCAAGGAATCCCGCATGTACAAATAGTAAAAATAATGTTTTAGAGGAAATAAGAGCATGCCACAAATCTTTTGTCCAATATGCGGAAAAAAAGTAATAAGCCCCAACCAACTTATCAATGGTGTATGCGCAAACTGTTTCTTAAATAAGATAAAGTTATTTGTAGAGCCTAATGCTATAAAATTTTGTAATTATTGTGGTGCTGTTTTTCTGTCTGGAAAATGGGTTCGAAAATATGATTCATTTGATAAGTTAGTTTCGAATTACATTATTTCATTTTATAAGAAACATTTATCCAAATTGGAATTAGATGCCGAAGTAAATATAGTTCCGCATGGATTAAAGCGGGTATCCAAAGCAAAATTCGCATATATTGCCACATTAGAAATCTTTAATTTTAAAAATCCTGCTTTGGCTAAGATGAAACAAGTATCTGAAATTAAACTACCCATTGAACTTACTACATGTGATAGATGTCAAAAAATCTTTACTGGTCAGTTTGAAGCCATTTTACAAGTAAGAAAATTCGGTGAACCTCTATCTCCAAATGATATAATGATTATTAAGGATGAAGTAAATAAAGTAATTAGATACAAATTTTCTGATCCCTCGGCATTTATCTCCGATATAAAAGAAAAGAAAACATTTATTGAGTTTAAAGTTGGATCCAACTCTATCGCAAAAGCTATAGCAAATCATTTTAAAAGGTTTTTTAACGCGAAAATAGTATTTACCGCTAAATTAGTAAGTCTAAAAGAAGGAAAGCGAATTTACCGAGTTACTGCCAAAATAGATTTACCTATTTTTTCTAAGAGAGACGTGGTTATAGTTGATGACAAATATATTGGTTTAGTGCATTCAATAACGAATAAATACATTTTGATAAAGGACTTGATCGAAAAACGAACAATAAAAGTCTATGTGAATGAGTTATATAGGGTGAGAAGAGTTAATAACGATGAAATTCAAAGATATCAAGTTATATCTATTTCTCCCAAAATTGTTCAGATTATGGATTTAGAGTCTTATGATATCTATGAAATTGATAACAGCAATATATTTGCTAATATAAAAGTCGGTGATGTAGTAAAAGGCATAATTTTTAATAATCGTATTGTTATTTTACCATAATACAAATACAAATTGGGTGATTTACATGTCAGATGAAGAAGATATTAATAAATTATTTGAGGTTATGGGTGAAACTCAAAGAAAAATAAGACTACCGGGAGAAGGCGAAGTCCTTGGTATTGTAATTCAAATGCTAGGCTATGATAGAGCAAGAGTTAGATGCACAGATGGAAAAGTCAGACTATGTAGAATTCCAGGGAAGATGAAAAAGCGCATATGGATAAGAGAAGGAGACGCTGTCCTTATAGCTCCATGGGATTTCCAGGATGATAGAGGGGATATTATTTGGAGATACAGTAAAAATGAAGCAAGATGGCTTGAAGAGAACGGATATCTGCAGGTTGAGGAATTTTGAAAGATAATTTTATTAAATCCAAAAAATTGAGGATTTTAGAGGAAAAATTGAATCATTTAAGACAAAAATTTAGAGATAAGAATGATTTTAAAACAGTTGAAGCTGTCTTTGACTCTAAAACCCTTCTAGCGCTTTATAAATTATTTAATGATGGATATTTAGACATTCTAAATGGTGTGATTTCTACTGGCAAGGAAGCTAATGTTTATTGGGGTGTAACTCCAGAGGGACAAGATGTTGCCGTTAAGATTTATAGAATTTCAACTCTTGATTTTAAGAATTTCTTAAAGTATATAGAGGGTGATCCTCGTTTTTTATCCATAGGGAAGAAAATTCACACGAGAATTTATTTATGGGCACAAAAAGAATTTAAAAACCTAACAATAGCTAAGAAAGTAGGTGCTCATGTACCAACCCCTGTAACAGTTTATAAGAATATTCTTATTATGGAATTTATAGGAGAAAATGGTCTTCCAGCTCCACTTTTAAAAGATTATCTTCCTAAAAACCCTGAAAAAATATTAGAAATAGTTTTATCTGATATTGAAAAATTATATGTGAAAGGACATTTAGTACATGCAGATTTAAGTGAGTATAACATCTTAGTTCATAAAGAAATTCCATATATCATAGACATCGCACAAGGTGTTAACATACAGCATCCTAATGCATTAAATTTCTTAGTCAGGGACATAAGGAACATCCTGAGATTCTTCAGAGAAGAGGCAGGTATAGATGTCCCTGATATAGCAGACGTCTTTATGAAAATAACGGGGTTGAATCTATATGAATTTCCCGACCTATGTGAAGATACCTAAAGCTAGAATAGGAGTCTTAATAGGTAAGAAGGGAAGAGTAAAGAGGGAAATAGAGCGTCTAACACAAACAAAATTAGAAGTAAATAGTGAGGACGGCCAAGTAAAAATAACTTTAAGAGAAGATGCTATAGATCCTCTAGGGCTATTAAAAGAAAAAGCAATCGTACAGGCTATCGGTAGAGGATTTAATCCTGAGAAGGCCATGAGGCTAATTGAAGATGATACAGTTATGGAAATAATTAATATTGAGGATTTTGCATCAACAAAAAACAGTCTAATAAGGCTAAAGGGACGAATTATTGGTGAAAATGGCAGAGCCAGAAGAATTATTGAGGAGGCAACAGGAGCGGATATATCAATATATGGTCATACAGTAGCTATTATTGGTACTGTAGATGAAGTTTATGCTGCTAAACAAGCAATTTTAATGCTTTTAAAAGGAGCTCAACATGGAACGGTATATAAATTTCTAAGACGGTATAAATATAACTTGCGAAAAAGAGAGCTAGAGCGTTTAAGCAGACGCGAAACACTCTAATTTCTGTTTATTAATGTTGTTGTAATGTATTATATAAGTGTAAAACTTCTAAATAAAAATGAAGGATGCAACTTTTTTATCATATCTCAACATCCCTCCTTAATCAATTTATTATTCAATGGAGTTCCTTTTTTAATATCTATTTTTTCTTTTTT
>JBECUL010000052.1:0-13845 GCA_040225955.1 Candidatus Asgardarchaeum abyssi
TCCGAAACGCATAAACACTCTTTAGTTGCGACTCTATAGCTTCAAGCAACTTACGTTTAACTTCGATAAATTCAGCACGCTGCTCCTTACTAGGGCTACATAATGCAAGCTCTCTTAAACTGCGGTACAGCTCCAGTAGAAACAATGTGCTGGAAAGTAGCGGGACGATGCTATAAACCTTGCGGTGATGCAGATGACTCCCGCTACCTTTCCACTAACACTTTTTCAAGTGCCAGGTTAAATTTCAAATAAGCTTGATTAATTTAGATAATTTCTATGTTTTTGCTTCTTAATACCTTAATTAGAAAATTTAAAGCAACTTGAACATTTTTTTACTCTTAAAACACGTATATTTTTGTCAAAAATATAATCTCTCGCTAATAGTGCATCTAGCCATTTGATTTTAACTATGGGTTTATACTAGTTAGTGGCAACTATAAAAGGTGAATTCCTCGCCTCTAATGTAATAACAACAATTTTTTATGGATTAAAATATAAAAAGAAAGCTTTAGTCTTCTTAAGGAGCCAAATGTCATTGATGCTAGAAAAAGCAAGGAATCATTAGAAAATCATCTTAGGTAATCAATCATGTATATCGTCTAAGATCGCATTAAAAGCTATTTTTGATGCGATTTTCAGTCTTTCATTTATTATTTTCTTATCTTTTTCTAATTGATTTTCATCCATAGCTTTTTTCATAGTTCCTTCTACCAGATTTCCATCAATAACTAGAATTGCCGCACTTTGTATTCCCTTAATGTATGCAAAGGTAAATAAGATTGAGCATTCCATTTCTACAGCAATAATTCTTCTAGCACTCCAGTAATTAACCAGCTCATCGTAATTACTCATGTAGTAAACATCTGAGGACCATATAATACCCTTGTATGTTTTAATTTTCTCTTCTTCGGCGAAGAAATTTAATCTGAAATAAAGAGTAGGATCTGCAACGGCTGGGAAAGAGGATTGTGCATAATTTAAACTTGTCCGTTCATCTCGAACCGCGGCAAAAGGAATAATTATGTCGCCGATGGCTATTTTTGGTTGCATGGCCCCAGCGGTTCCAACACGAATTATTTTCTTTGCACCAATGTTTTTTGCTTCTTCTAGAGCAATCGCCGTTGCAGGCGCACCAATACCTGTCGAAAGGATAGTTATTTTTTCATCTTTCCAGTACCCATTGTAGGTTACATATTGTCTATTTTCCGCAACCTTGTAAGAATCTTCCAATAATGATGCCATCATCAGTACGCGTCTCGGGTCACCAGTGATTATTACTTTTTCAGAGATATCACCTTTTTTACACATTATTGATGGTTGGATTATGTTGCTCATTTAGCCCACCTCAATTTATTTTTAGTTATGGTACTTAAATTTTTTAAAATAGACTGGATCTTTGAGTTAAAAGTAGTAGCTACCACAATGGGGCAGATATATTCCTAAATGCAATATATGTATCATTCTTTGCAAAGACGAATCATAGTGTATAGATAATATTTAGTTTATTGAGCCATGTTGATTCTCTTAATCTTTAGCAGCTTTTTCTTGCTCTTTAATAAAAATAAATAAAGAAGAAATGTTATAATAGCAAAAGATTAACTAAGAGCTTCTACGGTTGGTGTTGTTGGTGTAACTACTTTGGGTGGTGGTTTTGACCTTTTCTTTATGAAACCAGTCGCGCCGGTTATTATACCTAATATACCAGTCATCATTAAAGCAAAGAGCGTATTGTACACAAATGCTCTAAGGCTTGGATCTAGAGTTTGGAATATTGGATAAGATCTTGCATAACCGAATCTACTAATTTGTTCTTGGACTCATATGTACACTAGTCCACTTGATACTAAAATAAGTATTAACCCAGCGATGAGAAATTTCTTTCTCATCTAGCAACACCCCGTGATTTTTCCACGGACTAATGTCTTATTTCTAAAATTTAGCAGAAGAAATGTAAACTAATTATAAATAAAATTAGTATATATGTCATATTAAATTAAGTAAGTAGAAAAGTATAAATTTTTATAGACAAATTGTCTGTATCCATTATTTTCTGCCTTTAGAAACTTTACTGATTTGGCTTAATAGCCTCATGCTTACACATGAAAAATCCTCATTTATAAATTGTAAAACGTAGTTGTCATAATTATTTGTGAGAGTTATAGTATAAGTCGGTTCTATCTAAATTAATAGTGAATTGTTCTTGTAAGGTGATGTGGCCTCATACTCTCTTTACCTTTAAGCCAGAGATACCCGTCTAGAATGACTTCCGTAATTTTGTCACTCCTATGTCTGTTAATTTCCTCGCATAAAAGATGAGCAGAATAAATGGTACACGCTCTAATTTCAACTTCCTCATCAGATCCCTCAGGTATCGGTATCCTATTATCAATTTTATACGCTAGCTTGTCAGAATACATTATAATCCCCAGATCTCTCAGTGCTTGGGGAAGTCTATAATCAGCAAAAACTGTTAACTTGCCAACATCTTCCAATTTAAACTGACAATTTGGATTATAATGCAGCATTGCAAAAAGCAACTGAGCTCTCTTATAGAACTTAACTACAGTACCCGTGGGTCTGTAAACTCTAACATCATTAAAAGATGGAAAATCTTTCACTAATCTTTCAACCAATCCTTTTCCCTCATCAAACGCCTTATTAGAAAGTTTCAGAAAATTTGAAAAGCTTCCTTCGTATTTCTCAAGCAGTACCTTTCCTATTTCTCTAAGTATTTTCACCCTTTCCTCAAACATCGGAATTATAATATTATCTCCCTTCAGAAATTTTAAAGCTCTCTCCTCAGTGAGCTTCGCTAAATATTTTGCGTCTAGAACTGGTATATCGTCCTCTAAAGCTTTTCTTAATGAATAAATAAGTCCAATAGCTCCACTATAAGTAGTTCCTCCATATTTTATCTCAAATCTCCGCCAAGGTTTTTTAAGCTCACAAAACTGAAAATTAATAGAATTAAATACAAATGTAAACTGAACTAAATCATCACCCCTTAAATTCGGAAGGAAATCGTAATGTAACGGAGGAAACTTATAATCCTTTAACGTTGTAGCAACTTCTTTTATTTTCTCAAAATTAATCTTAACATGTAATGTCTTCTCTATGATCGACCCTACACTTTCTAAAACAGGGTTTATATGCATCATTCGGATCCCTCTATTATCAAATGATTGCTACTTTTATAAATAAAAGTCTATTTCTATCTGCTTTTAGAGCAATTCACAATTACTGTTAATATGAGTAATATCAATATTGGTAAAAAGTCCTAGCATTCAGATGTTAATCGCTCATGGCTGTGTACTTAAAATACAATCTAGGAACTAATCGAGTAATTATAAAGATAGTAGCGCTTACAATGAGCCATACAAGAAAGAAGATTAAAGGAGTAGGTGTAATGATATGGCTTAGCACTTGTGATGTAAAATCAAATGCTAAACTCCCAGAGAGTAGTAGATTAATAAAGAGAAAGGCCCACTCATCCGAGCTCATTTTTCTCCTTGATAAGAATTCGTCTAATTCGGATTTTTGGGTTTCAATATATTCGCTATTTTTGTCAACACGGAATATTTTGAATAATTTCTCGGCAAGCATAATTTCTTCTCTATTACGTAAAACACGGCTGGGCATGAGAAGGCTATAATACTGGATCCATTTGCGCTGTAACTTAACAAAATAATCAATATGTTGTATTCTAGGAGATTCTTTAATTAGCTTATCCAGTTCGTAATATGCAACTAACACACTCTGTCTAGCAGCCATAATATAGCTGAAGAATAGAGTAAGATAATTTATCTCTTTAGTATAATATATTACATAATTTGGATCTTTATGTAAAATCAGCGAATTAAAGTCCGTAAAGATTGCGAATTCAGAATAAGGCGAAATGTTCTCCAGATTACTTGAAATAAATCTGTGAGGGCCTCTAAATTTAGTAGTAATTATTCTTATTATCTTTTCTCGAATGTTATCGTTATTATAAAGATCCTCAATAGACTTATATGATGCATCTCTTAGAAGATTTTCATTTATCGAAAAATGAAGAAGGGGATGATTAAGTCCAAAATGATATGTTGTTTCCTCTTTAGTAAGATTACATATCTCACGTATTCTCTCCAATAATCGTCTGGGTAAATCACTTAAATTTTTAGCACTACTTATATCGTTGTTTTCAGCAAGAAATAAGCGTCTAAAGCGTAACTCTGCCGATCTATCATTCTTATCATTTAAAGGATAAATTTTAACTTCTTTTACCTCAGATAATTTAGTCCACCATGTAAGAATATAACTTAGAGGGACTGTTCTAATAAGCTTTTCAAAATCAGAAAATCTATAAATTATACTAATGATACCATTTGAAAATATAATAAGAAACAAATCAAATTTGGTAGAAACTTGTTTAATTTTTGGATTTTTTGATGTAACCTTCATCTCGTAAGAATCTAAATAGACTAAGGAAATAAAATTTGTTTCCATCATTGACGGATTTACCATCTCCTCTATATTTTCAAAAAGTTCATCAATAAACTCGAAAGCATTGATCTGTTTTAAACAATTCAGTCTTTGATCTATCTTTATTATTCTTTCCATATCACGTTGTTGTTTCTCTTTTAAATGCGAGAAGGTACAATAGGCTATGGCACTTGCGACTCCTTCTTCTAGAAGCTTATTAGCTACGTAAGCAGGATTTACAGATTGGCGAAGATTACGAGTGAATATCCAATCCAGCCATGGGGAAGAAAATATATTGGTAACATCATCATAAGGTTTCTCTTTAAGGAGAGCCTTTATCTTTTGTACTTTTGGATCATCATCAAACTCTGACATTTTTTTACCATCTATTAAAAAGGTTGTATTCAAATAATCTTCAACGAAATCAGGACCCCATAATTTAAAAGTAAAATCTAAAATTCTATCATTATATTCCTGGATTGGATAAAGCTTAACACCAAAACGCTCAGTGAGAGTGTATCTAATAACTTGAGTGGTCTCTTCTCTTACTATTCTATCAAGCACGCTACTAAGCAAAATAATTAATATTTGCTTAATATCAACGGAAGTACCGATGTTTAATTTCAATTTATCTTTCAGAATTTGCTGAAATTCGGCTTTAAATTGCTCACTATTATCAGTCATTAAATCCAGTTGAGTAATAATATCTTCCAACTCTTTAGTGGACGCATTGCCAACATACGATAAGACGACCTTCTTAATATCTTGAAGCCCTTCAATTCTTTTATACTCGTTATAAATATTATTAATAATAAGTTGAGGATCCATCGTGGACGGAAACATAATAGCTCTGCCTATGGAAATTATTTTTTCTACAAGATTTATTGAGTATCCAGTACGAGGAGCTTCCGCAAATACGAGTATTTCTTCAGGCATTATACTTCTAATAGCTTCTACTACTTTTTCAGAATCAACATTCTCCAGTTTTTGCCGAATATGCGAATAATCATCTGTTTTTTCAAATGTTAAATTTATTATGTCTTCTATATTACTTCTCATCTCTGGGTAATAGAATATCGCTTGAGCCAAAAAATCCCGGTTATATTTGTCATATATAAATAACAAGTCTTCACGTTTTATTTTACACAAATCATAACCATGTTCCCTTTCTTTCAGAAATTCTAATTGTTCATCGGATATGTTATAACCAATCACAGCGTTGAAATACTCAGCACCTTTTATGGGGGTAGTACTTAGTTCTAACGTAAGTACAGCCCTTTGGTTTGTTTCTATTTGCTTTTTCGTTAAAGATCTTTTAGTCCTCGGGTGAGAAAAAACGCGTTTTGCATAATATTTTATTTCCTGTCCGTTTTTTTCAAGGAAAATAATATTTCTGATTCTTATAGGAATAAAAATTACTTGGTTCTTACTTTTGGCTTGGCTCAATGTTCGTTCGAAAGATGATACATTCATAAGTGAACCATAACCACAAACAGCGATCATTTTAATCTCTACCTACGTTTTAAAGTTAATTTCACTCTAATTTATAAATTTATCTAGGTTTATGTTTTTCAATAACTGCTAGTATGTAATTTGCGGCTAGGAATTCAAATGAGAGGTAGAAGAGATAATTAAAAATTATGAAGTCTGATATAGAAGATGTTACAAAAAGAATCCAATGGATAGAATTACTGCAGAAGAGCTAATAAAGCAACTTCAAGCATTGGATCTATGAGCTGGCCGTTTAATCTTGGAAAATAGAATAATATTCCATTTTTTATTTAATTCGTTAGAGTGAAATATTGGTTAACTTAAACATTACCAGAAAAGATTTTATTTCTCAGTTCTACAAATAGCTTTTTCCCCTTATCGGTTATCACTATCCAGCCTCTAGGGAAACCTTTTGTGCTCTCAATTTCAAAATCTATGATTCCTTGATCTTTTAGATGGCCGAAAAAGTTAGTCAACCATGCTGCTAATGAAACATCACCCATCCTATACCCCAATTCTTCAGCAGGTATCTTAAAAACTCCTTGGGAGATTTTTTCGCTTAGGATTCTGATAGCAGAGTACTGTGGGTTACTTTTCATTAACTCGTCAAGAATATGTATTTGCATTATTAGTTTGTCATATTCTGTTGCTTTTCTGATGTAAATTGCGGCTTCTCTTTCCATCATTTGTTTTTCTTTTTGTAATTTCAGTAAGACATCACGCACGTTTTCTAGTTCCGTAACTATCTTTTTATTTTTCTCCTTTAACTCCTTTAGTTTATTTTCAAGTTCGGCATTTCTATTCCGCAATTCCAGAATTATAGTGTTAAGCTCTTCAATTTTATTGCTGAGAGATATATTCTTCTTGACCTCTAGGGTATATTCCGCTTTAAGCAAATTAATCGCTTTTTCAAGTTCTTCCTTTTCATGATCAATTACTTTCTCTTGAGGACCAAGTCTTTCAATCTCCGATTTGTACTTCATTAAGCTTGCCATGAGTTGCTTAATTTTTTCGTCTCTTTTCCTAATTTCACTTTCCAAATCTTTGATTTTTTCTTTATTCACTTTCTGGGATTTTGCCATCTCCTCCAATTTTTTCATTAGTTGCTGATTTGCCTCTTTAAGTTCTAAATTCTCCTTTGTCACGGTTTCTAATTGTTTTTTAACTTGCTGCAACAGCATTTGGATTTCATTTCCGTACTGCGTTTTTACAATTTCATCTGTTATAATAGGTGCTTTTTGTTCAAGAGTGACCTTTTTATGGGATTCCAGAGCAGAAGATATCATTCCAGTTAAAAAATCAACGACCTTCGCAAACTCCTTTTGTTGGATGATTGCCTGATTTAAGCTTTCATAGATTCTTGATTTTGCAGCAGTTGTTTCTTGTTGGATTTTATACTCCAAGACTTCGAAATCCTCTTTTACTAAGGTGTCGATGGCAAATGATTTCATTTTTTCGTTAAGTTCCTCCAGAGCATCTATAATTCTCTTTACGAACTGTGTGAGCTCCCTATTTATATGAATTATAACTCTGTTAACAAAGGACTCTAAAAATGCATCCTGGAGAATGCTAGCGGTACTTTCAGATATTTTATTCATCTCTCATAACCCATCTTCATTGTTTTCAAAATATATATGTACATTTTCATATTTCAACTTCTTGCAACGACTTATGACTCTCATCCGAACTAAGAAACATCCAATCTTGTTACAATTGAAAATGTCTCTCTTCTTGATAAATTCTGGTGTATTATATTTCCCTTTAAGAGTTAAATCCAAATACGCTTTTTTTATTATTTCTTACAATGCCTTTTACATTTTTGTCTCTTTCACTTTATGGAATTATCGTTCTCCTTCTACTTCCAATATTCTACATTCCTGATCTATTTCTAAAAATATCCCTATAAAATTAAAAATATTTATAACGTTGCAAAGTTGTCTCTTTATAACGTCTCTTTAAGCGGCAGAACAGCATCAACGCGTTTCCAATTATTTGGATTTTCCAGCATTGCAATTATCACACCACCTAGAAGTCTATTGTTATCTTTAATGGCATCAGCGTATGCCTTAGGCCATACTCCAATTAATAAACTTCCTTCTTCTGAGATTCTAAAAAGAAAGCCAAATCTAAGATCGTCTTTATCAATACCGAGTAAAGCCCAAATGCTTTGTAATTCTATCTCTTCCAACTCTGGAGGAATAACCTCCTTAATGTTACCAACTGCGTGATAATTATCATGACTCTTAATTAGATCGACTAAAATGCGCATAGCCTTTTCTTTTAACTCTAAAAAATCACCCATGATGTCCCGCAGGTCAATAAAAGTTAACGTAAAGTCATCAGCAGTACCTGGTTCTTCCCCTTCAAAAACAATATCCCACTTGCGTGACATATCTTACCCCATTAGACCTTTTCAGAACCAGTTACTCCAGATGAGAATAATCCTGGTTCATGATACCTATTTTATTACATTTAAGTATTTACGTAATATTTAAGATTTATGAATTTAAATAAGACAAATTATCAAAGTGGATGGCTCCCAGAACTTATGTTATATTAGGAGGCCCTGAAAAAGGCTTTCCTCATTATGAATTCAACAAGAAGATTTTACTAAAGGAGTTTAAGAGATTCAAAATTATTGATTTTTGGATAGATCGGAAAATTACTATTGCTTACTTAGAAGAGTAAAGCAGAAGGTCAAATAATTTTTGAATTTTTAAGAACTCATACTTTCCTTGAATTCTCTAATGAGATACTTTTTACTAATTAAAACGTCAATATGGTCCCACGGTAATGTAGAATCGAGAGACTTCTGAACTTCAGTTATCTTAGCTAAGTCTATGCCAAACATCTTCTGCGCTCTTCGCCATACACCTAAACTATTTCCATAGTCTGCTACATAAGCTATAAGTTTACTTAAAGAACTATCACCAAGTGATAGTGCTGCTTGAATTTTTGCCCATGCTGGATTATAGTATGTTACATATGTTATACCTATTTTTTTCAAACCTTTGGCAACGAAGTGGATTCTTTTTCTGAGTTCTGAAAGTGGTAGTTGAGAAGTCCATTGAAATGGTGTATGTGGTTTGGGGATAAATGGCGTGATACTTATATGGATGTCTCCTGGCAAATACCCTACTTTAATGAGTTTCTGCGACAATGTTACAATACCTTGTAGGTCCTCGTAAGTTTCTCTAGGCAGCCCAACGATAAAATATAGTTTTATACGTCTGAGTCCACAGTCCCTTGATATTTTTGCTGCGTTAAGGATCTGATCATCGGTAAATCTCTTATTTACTATGCAACGAAGCCTATATGTCCCTGCTTCTGGAGCAAAGGTAACTGTTTTCTGTCCACCTTTAACTAATGCCCTAGCAATAGATTCGGTATATCCATCTACCCTTAGCGATTCCACTGAAAGCTCAAGATCTTTATTAACAATATACCAAATGAGGTCTTCAAATTTCGGATAATCGGTCACGTTGGATCCTATTAACACCATCTTATTAACGCCAGTCAACATAGGACCATTATCAACCAAGTATTGAAGCTTCTCTAAACTTCGAATGCGAAGCGGCCTATTCTGAAATCCGATCAAACAAAATCTACATCCTCGATTGCAGCCGCGTGAGACTTCCAAAAAATATGCTTTTCCAAAAACTGGTGCGTGAATACTTTTTTCATCTATCTGAGGAACAATTTCAATAATCGGATGAAATGCATCGTCTAATTTTTTAATTAATGCCCTCTTTACAAGATGTTTACCTAAAGAGGGAACATAAACTCCTTTTATTTCAGCAAAAGCTTCAAGATTTTTTCTTGGGTTTTTTAATTCTAAACATAGGTCAATTATTCTATTTAGAACAGCATCCCCATCACCAATTACAAATAAATCAATAAAGTCACGTATTGGCTCGGGGTTTTCCCAAGCACAAGGCCCTCCAGCAATTATAAGCGGATCTTTATCAGACCTATCTTTGGAATAAATGGGAATGCCAGACCTCTCTAAAATATGAACTACATAAACATAATCTGTCTCAAACTGCAGAGTAAATCCTACTATATCAAAATCTCTTAAAGGAAAACCAGATTCTAAAGATTCTGGGACAGCAGAATAATCAGAAGGAAGGAAAAAACGCTCGCATAGAACATCATCCCTAGAATTTAAGAAGAAGTAAAGTAGCTGAGTTGTAAAGGACGACATCCCAACCTTATATATATTAGGGTAAACTAATGCAAACTTTAACTTGACTTTTCTCCAATCCTTTTTTACTATGTTTGCTTCTAAAACTCGCTCAATCATTATATGCACCATGTATTTTCATTATCCTTATGTCCAAAAATTTACGTATAATTCTGAATTTATCAGCATAATATCTTGAATGTATTAAGTGAAAGGTATATAATATGCTATCGAAAGATAATGATATAGGAATTTTACCATAATCAGAAATATGGCCTATTTAAGATCAAATTGGATTAAAATGGATATAAAACCAAAATTTTTATTCTTATCTACAAATTGTAATTTTGGTGCTATAGATGGCAATTATTTTAAAGATGGATAAGCAAAGAAGAATCAGAATCCCTAAAAAGGTAAAACTTGAAAGCGACACTTTTCTCCTAATTATAATCGGACCTTATAAAATGTTATTTCCTATTCCAAAGGAAAAGCCAGAGGTCGATATATCCGAAAAAGATGTGACTCGGTTGCTTAAAGATGCAGATAGGTTTGCAAAAGAGGATGCTCTATCAAGACTACATAGGCGACTAAAAGAGTATGAAAAAATGCTGATAGAGAGTGATATTCCTGCTGCGTATTTCAAGAAGAAAAATTGGCTTGAAAATACTGCTGAAGATTATAATTAATAGAATGAAGCTTGGAGAGTTTAGTGAGGCTATTATAGCTAGTGAAGTAGTTATGCATAATTTTTACCATATTTTTCGTAAATACACTAGCATTTAATTTACTTCTTCAAATGTCTTTCAAAGAATATTAGAGCTGGGAGTAGTATTTTAACTGCGTCATCCATTTTAGCTATAAAGTGTCCCATATCCGGTGCTATATGTGCTTCAAATGTTTTACCTGCTTCTAACAGTTTGTTCATATACCGAAGTATAGGTTTTAATGGAGTTCTAGTATCATTTTGTGGATGTATTATGCACAATGGACCACTTACTTTATCCACATATGTTATTGGAGATCTCTCCTTAAACAGATCTTTCTTCCCTGCGAAAAGGATTTCTATGGTCTTTCTGAATATATCATCGCTAAGTCCATACATCTCTTCCCAATCAGAAATGCTTGCTCCAGCAACACCGCACCTCCATAGGTCTGGATGTTTGCCCATAGCTAGCAGTGTCATATATCCTCCATAACTATAACCTATTATAGAGACTTTCTTTTCATCCGCAATCCCGTTTTTAACAGCCCAACTTCTAATATAAACGATGTCTTGTAAATCACCACCACCTGGATCTCCAATATCAAGTACCCTAAAATCATCACCGTAACCTATAGAACCTCTGAAATTGGGTGCTAAAACATGGTATCCAGAAGTCACTAGTGACGCTATAAAAATACTCCATAAATCTCTTACTTCTGCCCATGGCCCTCCATGCACATAAACTGCACTTGGGCCCGGCTTAGTTGCTATTTTACTCTCTACGATATATGCTGGTATTTCAAGACCATCAAATGATTTATATTTCACAAATTTTACTTCCCCAAATCTTTCTCTAAGCTCTTTAGGTAAAACATTGTCTACTATAATCTCCGTTTTCTTATTTTTCAAGTCTATTTCTAATATTCTGGGTGGTTGTACAAGGCTAGATACTGCTACGAAAACACGATCCTTGGTAAAAGCAGGTATGCCGTGTATTGTGCCTAAAGGCGTTGGAATTTCTTTCCCATCCACGAAAAGTCTAGATCTGCCATTTCTTTTACCTACAGCCCATACCTTCCCATCAATCGTCCATCCATAAGCATCATGCTCAATGGGGTTAAAATCATCATAGTCATTATAGCTAAATTTTACTTTCTCGATAGTGTTATTCTTAGGATCATAAAAGTAAAGTCTATTTACGCCCTCAAAATTGCTCTCAAATAGAATCGTTTCTTTTAATATTCTAGGATCTTTATTTTGGGATCCTTCTTTAGGCGTATAAACTTTAAACTCATTAGTTTCTAAGTCTAAGATGAAAATTTCATATGTTTTGGGATCCTTTCTGAGATTACCAAAGCCTACTACATATCTGTCACTAACATCGGTTACAAGAGCCAGTGCTTCAAGCTTAACAAGCTTCTCCCATGTACTATCCATTTTCGCTAAATATATAGCAGTATCTTCTGCTGTAGCTCCAGTAAAAGCTACTTTTGAGCCGTCAAAGGCTATGCCGAAAATTCTCATGAGAGGAGTATCGGCCAAAAGTTCTTCCTTACCAGATCGAACATCCGTATAAAATACCTTGTGTAGCTCTTTACCTTTAGCAACATCTCTAGTGAATATTGTATAAGGTGAAGTGGCTGTAGGTATCGCAGGTTCATGAACAGGTTCTACTGTAAGCCTCTTTACACTCTTAGACTCCAAGTTAATGGACCATAGGCTCCTAATACCTTCTTGTGTGGATAAATAGACCAAGTTGTTAGCTGTGATACCTAAGGTTCCGTATAACGGGATCCTCACCAAATTTTCTAAAGTTTTAACTATTTCTGAAATACTCAACATTGCAAATCCTTCCAAAATTATTATTACTACTATAATAATAGAATATTCACATACATAATAGTTTAGATTATAGTACAATTATTTAGATTTCTAGTTTTATAAAGCATTCAAAGAATTTCTCAGATGACATTTTTAATATGTTAAATTTGGGCTTATGCGCTTTTCCTCTCAACAGTGCAAAGAGTTATCTTAATTTTCCTTCACACAATAATATCTCTTACTACTCCATAAGGATCGTTAGTTACCAAGTTGCCAGAATATCTTCCTTCTACTTTATGCGCTCACTATATAACGTGTAATTAATTTTCAAAAATATAAAACAATGTGGTTTATCCAATTACCTCAGTAATATATTCTCTCTCCTTTTATTTTGCTTTCCTCATATTCACACTTTATTTTAGCTTTAAGAGGGATCCGTCTTCTCAATAAATCGATAAATGAATATATGTCCCCTGCTGAGCTCAACAAGTGAAGGGCATAAAGGCCGAACAATAACATGGCAAGTTGAACATCTTGAGCCAATATTGAGAGCAATAAAAGAACTATAGAGATCACCTGAGGAACTATCAACACAATATAATACTGCAATATGGTGACCTCATTATAAAAAATAGCTAGTGTAAACGGTATCTTTATGGGTCCTAGTTCCGAGCTTAAGACTCTAATTTTTTACTATTTTTATCCCATCTTCTAATCACTATGAAATGAGTTAACTCATGCAGAATCGATATAAAAATAATTAGTGCAATAGGAACTATTATACCAATCAGAAACGAATTCCAATTCTCATCCATTACTACAAGCTTTATACTCCGAAATGGAAGCAGTCCTATACTTCCTAAATAATCAACCTGAAACAAGTAGTTACAAAAAACTACTAATAGGTTTTAAACATATTTTTCGGCAACAACACGCATGGTAAATGATCTTTTGACTTTGTCTTCGTTATTATCAAGCTCTGGCAAAGAATAAATACCTAAAACATTATATCCGTTTTCTTTCAAAATTCTTCTAATATCGTCCAAGGTATAGGTTCTAATGATATGATTTTCTGTAAATCTATCAATCAAATAATTATTTTCTATTACTGCTTTGTTGATTAAAACAATGTTATATGAAATAGCCGACGAAAAGATTTTTTTCATCATACGTATTATTTACCGAT
>JBECUL010000053.1:0-13576 GCA_040225955.1 Candidatus Asgardarchaeum abyssi
CAGCGGATGTCCGCATTGGTGAGCGAACATCCACCTTGGGCCTCATCAGCCTCAGCTCCCTCTGGGTTCATGGGGAGTAAGTCATTGGTCTTGACCCCGTTCAGGGTAACCCCACAAGCCCCACATCACATTGCCCCTTTCGGTGCTTTATTGCCACCACATTCGGACACCGCCTTAATACTCACAAATACTCATAAAATATTTAACTGTTTCAGAAGGCGAGGTTGCCGGGATTCCTGGCGCTGATAGACACGCTGCGAATAAGTGGATTATGGAAAGCTTTATCAAAAGTGATAAAGCTTTCAAGCGGAAGATATAAAATACCTGAGAGGTGAGAGGATACTTGAGGGCAGAAGCGATTAAAGCATATAAGATTCCCATCAAACCTCTAATGGATTTAATCGATGCATATTTCAAGATCAAGAGCATCGTGCTGGAGGAAATACTGAGTCACGTTAAGTACTCCAAGAGCGATAAAGCCTAAAGAAACTGTTCTTTTTGGTGAGAATCTTTAAATATTTTTATGAATAAATATGAGAGGCTCTGGGGTTACCCCGAAGGCCCTATTAGGGGCGTCAGCCTCGATGATAGAGAAACGTTGGTAGATAAAAATTCACATATTTCTATGAAGTTCTATCAACTGTGAACCCCAGAAAGTAATAGCATCCCTGTAAAGGCTGTAATATGGATGACTTTCAAGAAGAATATGTAGTGTTTTTAACTGCCCTACTGGTTTCCCAATATTATACATATAATTATCTATTTTTTCAAAGAAGGCGTTATTAACAACCACCATTTTTGGTTTCAGAAGGATCTTTGATGCTCTTACTAATTTATATACTTCATTCAAGTCTTTTAGTTTCTCATCAAAATCGTTAATAAACATCCCAATATCATTCGGCTTTCTCATAAATGATACATAGATATGATATACTCCAAGACCGCCCTCTACCATGGGTATAACTAAGTACCGATTTAGTACGCAGTTGTTTCTTTTACAAGCATATACTATTGCTGCATTTATTTCATCTTCTGTAACTTTTTCAGTAGCCAAGTTTATAACTTGCTTGGCCCTGCCTTTTACTTTTATCACTGGCGGATCTAGAGATACAAATTCTATTACATCACCTACGTTATAGCTATAAAGACCACTATATGTAGTTACATGCATAACATATGGCACACCCTTCTTAACATCATAAAGTGTAAATCTTTCCGGACATTCTTTATTGATGTCATCAAGCTTGACAAACTCATAGAATATTGACTCAACAAACAAAAGCATAGAGTCCTTATATTCACTATGTATCTCTGCTCCATAAAAGCCTTCACTTCCTATATAGCTACCCAGATACTGAACACTTCCAATGTTCTCTTCAAACCACTTTTTATATGGTGAAATTGAGACACCACTCCAAAATATGACTTCTATATTCTCTCTTATTCTCTTTAATAACCCTTTTTCAGATGCCCTCTGTAATAGGCTAATTAAGAATGGTGTTACGCCTATAGCAATTGTTATCTTTTTTCTTCTTATGGCTCTAAGTGTTAATTCGTATTTGAGCTCAGTATTTTCCATGTTTATAACATCAGTTGAGGGAACAAAGAACCTTCGAATGAATTTATTCTGTGTTGTTGCAAGAACCCCACTCATATAACCGACAGGTACCCCATTTATTTCATCAAGTTTTGCTGAAGCAGTAAAAAGCAAAAATTTGCCCCTTAGAATTTTAGGGTTTTCGCCAATTAAGTAATAAAATATTTTTTTCACAGCTCGCCTATCTATAGAAAGTCTTTTTTCACTCAGAGGATAAAGTTTCGATGCGCCAGTAGTTCCAGTACTTTTTACCCACCACTTTAAAGGATAATTAAAAAGAATTCGATGGTTTCCATTTATTATTTCTTCAATGTACGGTTTCAGTTGCCCATAACTAAGGAGGGGAACGTTTTCCTTATAGTCCTCTACATTGCATATATTTTTGAAGTTATGTTGCTTACCAAATTTTGTGTCTCTATTCTCGTTAATTATTCCTCTTAAAACATCTTCTTGAGCTTTAATAGCCTCTTCATATGTTTTTATGGTTCTGAATTTTTGTAGTAGTTTAAATACTTTAGATGTTATACTTATTATTGCCATACATATCCCTCACCCCCGCCTTTGATTTAAAAGTTAATTTTTAAATCTTTCGTGTGACCATAAAAATAACCAAAAAGTAAATCAATAAAATTAGATTATTGTAGTTCTGAGAGTCAATTAAGTGATATTTATGTCAACACGGCTTATGGAATTGGCTAAACTTTGCAACCAGCTGGAAAAGACAACTAAGCGAAAGATATTAATCAATTTACTAATTGATTTCTTTAAGAAATTAAGTTATGAGGATTTGAAAATAACAGTTTCGCTTCTTTCTGGAGAGTATAGACATCTATTAGAAAGCCCTTTAGAAGTCTCGTGGGGTATTTTCTTTAGAGCTATTCAAAATGTTGTAAGCTTCTCGAGAGAAGAGTTTATTGAACTATTTGATAAAAGCGGAGACATAGGAATTGTGATTTATGAATTATTTAAGCGGCATAAAGTAGCCAGGCAGATGACGCTTTTATCTTTTACTGCAGATGTTACTATAAAGGAATTATTTGATCTTATTCGAATGCTTGCAAGATATGAAGGGACCAAGAGTCAAAGGAAAAGAGAAGAACTCATTGCATCTTTCTTTAGCAGACTTTCACCCGATGAGGCAAAATGTGCTACAAAAATACTTTTAGGCGAGCTACGTGTGGGAGTTAGCATCGGTCTATTAGAGGAAGCAATTGCATCATTTTATGCTGTTCCAGTAGAGAAGATAAAACATGCCCACATGGTGCTTGGTTTGCTTTCTGAGGTTATCGATGTCATTGAAAAATATGGCCCTGAATACTTAGATAAAGTTAAGCCCAAATATTTTAGACCATTACGTGTTATGTTAGCTGATACTGCTAAAACTACACACGAAATTGTCGAACGTCATGGTGGTTTAGTGGCAACTGAATACAAGTTGGATGGTATTCGCGTACAAATTCATAAACGAGGTAATATTGTAAAAGTCTTTACCAGAAGGCTAAAAGAGATTACAGAAAATGTACCCGAGATTGTGGATTTTGCATTAAAGATTTCGCTTGATTTCATTGCAGAAGGAGAATTAATAGGAATTAGTCCTAGTGGCCAACCTCTTCCATTTCAAGATTTGATGAAAAGATTCAAACGAACACCAGAAACTATGCGTGAAGCCATGAAAATACCTATTAAACTTTACTTGTTTGATCTTATTTCTTTGGGGGAAGATACCCTCCTTGATAAGCCATATCTTATTAGGCATATCAAATTGTTAGAAACCTTTCCCAAGGATGTTATAATCCCACATATTCTAACTAATGATCCTAGCACAATAGATGACTTTTTCAAAGAATCTATAGAAGGGGGGCATGAGGGACTTGTAGTTAAAAGGCTTGATAGTATTTATACGCCAGGGATTCGCGGAAAAAATTGGCTTAAGTATAAATATACTCACGAGACGCTTGATGTAGTAATTGTAGCAGCTGAGTATGGATATGGAAGAAGGCATAAATGGTTAAGTGATTACTATCTAGCTGTTAGAGATCCGCAGAGCAATGAACTTTTAGTTATTGGGAAAACATTTAAGGGACTTACTGATGAGGAATTTGAGGAAATAACAAAGAAATTGGAGTCTATCGCAATTAAGAAAATCGGAAGAAAAGTCATTGTTAAGCCGGAGATTGTTTTAGAGGTTGAATTTAATGAAATTCAAAAATCTCCAAAATATAAGTCTGGTTTTGCTTTAAGATTCGCAAGAGTAAAGCGAATAAGATATGATAAGGATGTAAGTGAAATTGATACTATAGACAAGGTTAGGAAGTTATATGAGCTACAATTTAGATATAAAGGGATTTTATCAAATATCTAATCCATTTCTGGCTCTAAGAAGTGTAATAATGTTAATAATAATGTTAGAAAATTATCTACGTTTTTTCCAGTAATAGCAATAGTTTTAAAAACAGGTACACGTTCGGTCGATAAAACGATATCTACAATATCGTCATCTTTTATATCAAAGTTCTTACCTCTTAACTTGTTAGGATACTCTATTACACCATCCACATTTACAACTATTGACGGACGGATGCCTAATTCTCTAAGAATAGTATTATGTGACGCTGTACCAGGTAAATCCATTTTGTTAATTACTATTATTTTAGGCAATTCAAAAAGTCTCTTTCCAATAGTTTCAATTGTCTCTAATTCCTCCCAATAGTAAGCATTCATTTTATAACTTAATCTAATATCCTCTGCCTTATCGGGTCTTTGACTGTTGCACATAAATACAATAAATTCGGGAACTATCGTCGACAGCACATTTCTTCTATTTGTTGATAACCAATCTTGCCCCCCATAAGCATAAAAAATATGTTCATATTCGTTATCTCTCATTCTAAGTGGACCTATAAAAAGTCTATCAAGAAATCGCGTTCTGCCGAATATAGGTTCTCTATCGTCAATTAACTTAGATTTACTTATAATTTCAGAGATTCTCATCAAGATTGTTGTCTTTCCAACATAGGGAGGCCCTGCAAAGAGTGTTGTTGTTACTCTTTTTAATGTCATTGTGTCACAACCTACTTTTTCTTTTTCGCTAGCCGCTCAATAAAACCTGCAATTTCCTTCCATCTCTTCCTCTCTTCTGGGGTTAACCAAGTAAGCTTTTCTGTTCTATCAAAAAATTCTGCAGCTCTTTCAGCCGTTTTCTCAAGAATATCATGAATCTGTTTTAGTATATTTTTTGCAACTACTCTTATGACAGCCATATTAGTTTCTGGAGAACAAAAAATAGCTATATACGCCCTCCCACCTTCTTCAGAGCTAATGTATGTTTTTACGTCCTTACCCTCTATAATAATATTATCAATATAGGGAGTGCCTAATTCTTGATAAACTTTTGCACCTTCAACGTATACACCAAGTACTGTATTGCTTAATGCCAACTCAGCCTCTTCTTTGATATTCCCAGATGAACAAATAGGCAAACCGGTCTCATCTACCACAACAACACCAAGAATTCCTTCCTCTTCAAAAAGCGAGTTAACTAAATCCTTTATACTTTTTGTCTGTTCAGGGGTAAGTGTACGTCCCTCAGCCATTAAACCACCATCTCTCCAAAGCAAATTTTATTTTTGATATAAAAATTATTGTTTTATGTAAGTCATATTCTCAATAAGTTAATAAATATTCGTAATATAATTATTTTTAGTCACTTGGTGCTAATTATGATTTCAAGACTAAGAGAAATATTTGGAGACTGTTTAGAGGACATAGTTTCGGCTTTAATGATACGTTATCCAGTAGTACTAATTGGTAATTTAACTGAAAGCACATTTATGAATCTAATAAGTATAGCATCTCCTCACAGATTCTTTTTAAACGCAACAAATATCTCTGAAGATGAGATAAGAGCTTTGTTTGATTCCGAAGCCACTGAAAAAAGTAAACGTGTTATACTTCACTTTTCACAAGTTATGCCTGACTTTATTCATAAAATCCCATTTGGTTGGGTCTGCACTATAGAGCATTTCAGTAAGGGGTATAAGCTACTGAATGCTCTGATTTACGATTTATCAAATAAAAAACTTTTAAAAACAAAGAACTTTGAGACTGCCTTTAGAAATAGTGTCTCTCTTTACTTAAAAAAGCTTGAAATATTCGAACACATTTATGGAGCTGCTGAAACTAGAACATTTGCAAATGTCATCATAACGTCTCTACTAAGTCAGATAGAGATCCTAATTAATCTTTTATATCCAAAATTAAAATCAGGAATCCATTTATCTGAGGATGAATATATTAACCTTCTAAATGATATATTTACGTATCCAGAATTCATACCTATTGCCTTTAAGATATACTCATCAGATTATCATATAGATCTAGGAGATATTTACGTTAGCTTCCAAGAGATTTGTAATAAAAGATTAATTGAGAGAGAGAAAATTGTTATAAAGCCTGATTTTCTTACCTTAAAAACAATTTTTGGGAGAGAGATTCTGGATTATTTATTGAGTTTTGCGCTTATCGGCATCCCTATTGTAATATTAACAGACGACTTAGATATTGTTGATAAATTAATAAACGCACTACAATATATACTTCCAAATCGTAAAATAATTTTACAAAAAGAAACGGCAGAAATACCCCACATATCAGAACCACATCTTGCAATATATGTAGACCCTCCAGTGCTTCCTCAAAAGGAGTTTGACATGATAATCATTACAGAAAGGAGAAAGATTTTTGAGGAAATATCTGATTTTGAATTTTATTTAGCTATTGATTTATTTTCAAATAAGTATAATTGCTCTATGGATATCCCACCAGTTTTTTCAGATGCGCTGGAATTTAACATTGAAGAACTTATGGAAGAGGCTATTAGAGAAAAAGTCCGAAAATTGATGATGCAGATAGATCTTATACTAGGAATTACAAGAGATAAAACAATTATACATGCAATGTACAGTTCTTCGATATCTCATCTCTTGATGGAGGATAAATTATTTTTAGCTGGCCTATTACGAGCTGAAAGACCAAATGATAAATTCTTTGAACAACTTTTCAGACTGTTTATATCAATAGTATGGCCTCATATACCATACAGAATAAAAGTAAAAATGCCCTTTTCTATAAGTAGGATCAATAAATTAGTTAAAGAGGCAAAATCAAAGAGGCATGTGCTTCGTATCTTTGCTTTATCTTCAGCCATGTTAAGTGAGATTTTATATCTTGACGAAGTAATCCTATTTAGGAATCTTGTAGAAATAGAGAAGTTGCTCAGAAGGGGGATTATAGAGATTGAGCTCATCTAATAATGCTTTTTACATTTGGAAGGCTTTAATAGAGAAGGCAATAATAGAAAGCTTACCTAGCATTGAAATTTTTGGGGAACCTTTTAGCATAATCAATGAAAATACTTTAACCAAGGAGAATAAGATTATTCTCTTTAAAGGTAAAAAGTTAATACTGAGAGACTTAAATAAAAATTATGAGCTCGCTATTGATTTGAATAGGGCAACAGAAGAAGTTCTATGGAGCACCCTTCTGATTTTTATAAGAAACTGAATACTTCTTTGCTATAAGTACCCTAAAAATGCCGGGGATGCTATGTTCAAAAAGGTATGCGTATTCTTTAAGCCCATGTTCGTTTAGTTGTCTATTAAAATGGTTAATATATAGGTTTCCCGAAAGTTCATCCCTAAATTTAATAAAATGCGGACGTACCATCCAATTTTCTTTTAGAAACTTTGTTATAAAAATAATTACGCCATTAGTTTTTAAATGATTTTTAATAATCTGTAACGTGATACCCGTATTGGTATATAGCTTTTTGAAGTTCTCTAATACTACTACTAAATCGTATTTTCTACTCTTGAGATTATAATCTTCCAAGAAGTCTATTTTCATTTGTAAAAAGTCATGCAGATAACTTTTCATTATACTTTCAGATTTTTTATCATCACAAAATACATCGATTTTTTCTATATTTTGAAGCATTTTTACTAAAATAAAAACTACTTGATGATAACAACCGAGAACAAGTACACTCCTAACATTTTTCAAATTTAAAAGGGAGAGTGTCGCTTGCAGTAAAAACTGCGAGACAATTCTATTTATAGATGCTTGCGTCCAGATGAGCCCCTTATTAAAATATATAGCTTTATTGAATATTTGTAGTATCGAGAATACAGTTGAGTATGGCACATCAATTTTACTCTGCAGGAATTTTATTAGAGGTGTACTTTTTATGGTTATCTTATTTTTTAGTAAAAATTTGTCATCAATCCTATCAGCTAAATTAAACATTACAAGACTTACAAAAAGGTGATATAAGTGAGATTTAGCGTTAACAAGTAATTTTTTATCTACGATTATGTCGTCTATACTTACAGGAACACCAACATACCGATCTAAACCAAAGTTTATAATTAGCGTGGGGAACACTACATATCTCCAAAAGTCATCAAATCCATATATTATTTTTAACGCTAGCACGATATTCATGAATCTTTTTCCAAGTAACTTAGAAACACTAAAAGGTAAGTGTTTAGCAAATAATTTTGCAAACATCAATTTTAAGATCATTATTTTTTGAAACATAGAATCACGATTTAACTTCCTTCCAGCTGGATAAAATTTTTTCCCTCCTAGTAGGAAAAACGATCCTCGACTTTTTTCCCTCCTAGTAGGAAAAACGATCATTATTTTAATGAAATTGCCCTCTCAAGAGCTTTACGACCCCTCTCAGTGAGCTCGAATTGTATTCGTTTTGAACTTCCAGTAAAAGTTATAATTGGTTTAACTAATGACAACTCTTGTAATCTTTTTATAATCCTTTTTAGCGTGTCAAAAGATAAATCCTCTAGTATATTTGCAAGCGCTAGTAATGTTAGGGGCATTTCGTCAAGCCATGTCAATATTCTGATAACGGAATCTTTTAAATCCCTAAATTCAAGTGCAAGCAAATCATAATTTTCTTGAGGGAGGGCTAATTGATTTGGCTCTTTCAAAAAATCACTCTCTTCTTCAATATTCTCGTATTCAAGAATAAGCGGTATTGGCAATTGTAAGTCTTTTCTATATAATAGAACTCTATCATTACCCATTGTTCTTAGAAAGGAAATCTGTTGAATTTTATGTCTATGCTCACTGTAAAGCCCTTCTCCTGCTTCACTTAGTCGAATATAACCAGCTATTATTTTTGCATCATCCAATGCTTTAAGTTCGCCAACTGCGAAATTGTCACAAAGAGAGTATATATCCCTAGCTATTTTTGATGGCATAGTTGTACTGAAGTGAAACAGAATACCGACTTTATTAAGCTCCTTAATTAAACTTGTTAAGAGCTCTGGAGCTTTGTTGCTGAGAAAATTTTCAACGGAATCCACTAAAACTATTATTTTTTCATTCTTCCTTTTAGAAGTAAGTATTCTATAAAGTATGAAATAAAATATAAGAGAGTGTAGAAATAGTTCCCTTTTCACACCAAAGAAAATAATATTCGACTTATAAAGAGCCTCTTCAAATTTAATAGAGTCGGATAGGTAAAAGCGTCTATTCTTATCTACGACAATTGATAATAGAAAATTTCTGAAATTTTGCAACTCTGCTTTTACCTTATAAGGTAACGGCTCAGTGAGCATACCATCAATTATTCCAATGAGTGTATCAACTGTTGGTTCTGCATCTTCAAACCCTCTCTGTAAAACTAAAAAAAGATTAGGATCCGCCGGATTTGAAATATAATTGGATAACGTTAGAGCTAAGAGTAAGAATCTAATATATCCTTGGATATTGCTTTTTTGTGATGGATTTAAAATATTAATTGAGGCATTATAACCGATTATATACCTTGGCAAGTCTTTAAAATCTCTAATTCTAAGAAGCTTACTATCAGAATCTGCAATAATAATGTAACGAATATTATCAATTATGGCTTTCTTTAGAATTTTATAATTAATAAGTTCTACAATCTCTTTATTATCTGCGGCAATAATAGTGTTCGATGTAAGTAAGTTGTCCCACTTGAATCCTGCTTTTTCTTTTAATTTTTCCTCATTAATTCCTTCAGGATCGTAAATAAATCCTATATCGATATCACTCTCCACCGACTGCGGTACAATAAATTCGCTTGGCAGTACAGTTCGTATATTTTTAATGAACATGGGTGATATATCGATAAATCGTTCTACTTCAATACCCCATAAATAAAAGGATGATAAGAGAGGGGGGCTGCCATCCAAGATTAGTGATAATTCTTTTGCGCCAAGTCTTCTAATCCTAGTATGTGGAAATGCAGAGAGAAAACTCGCCATGAGAATGGACATATTCCTTTCGATCTTATTACTGATCTTTTCGAGCCAACCAGGAATGATTCTCGATTCTACAAAGGTTCCTATGATTATAGCACTTTTCCATAATCCATAGTGTGATACTAATGCGATACCTCTTTTTTCCTTACTTAAGCCACTGCTAATAATCTTCTGAGACTTATTAATAGGATAGTTAAGAATCGTATAGAAAAATGGGATATTCTCTATCATCGCACTCCTCACAAAGTATCTTAATTTCCCTTGAATTCTTAATGGTAACTCAGATATTTCAAAAGCAGAGTAAGCTTTAGCTGTAAGCGATTTTTCATCGATTCTTATTAGAACCTTACCATCTTTTATTAATGTTGTTTCGTCCGCTTTTGCAAGCAATAAAATCGCTCTTTTCAAAACTTTCATTATAGTGAGATATAGTGAAATGAGTAACAATGAAACAACGATAGACAGTATGATAGTATTGAGGGTTAGGATTTTAGTGAATACGATGTAAATTAACGACGTTATTGAAAATACAAGCCCAAGGAGAGGTGCTTTTAGCCTTGCTATTATGCCTTCTTTTCGCTTTAATGGCAATGAAGCAAACGATGCCTCGTCATCCCTTTCAAAATTTTTCTCAGCCATTTTTATCATCAGAAAGTAGGAGATTTTGAAAGTATTTTTTTAAATGTTTTCATCATAGAGCGAGCTTACTAAGTACAGGCATTAGATTGTTAAGTTCATCTTTATTTTCTGTGATAATTTTAACAAGGACACTCTTCTGAACTGGTTTTATAGCTATTATAGTATTGTCCTTCGATAATATTTTACCCGCAATGTTATCTCCTTCAACTTGAAAATCAAGTCTTTTAAGTTCGTTAACAATGTTTTCCTCACTTGTTTGTATAAGAAGAACGTCCATATATTTCCATCTTGACGAAAAAACATCATATGGAATAAACCTTTTGGGAATATGACCCGCTCTTAATTTTACGAAACTTCTCATAAATACAAAAACTCCTAAAGCGCTAGGTGCAATTATTCCAATTATTAGATTTTTGAAAGAAGGAATTATAGTAATGATAAAAGATTTTCTTAAAAGTAAAACTCCATTAGGTCCTATAAATTCTAGAATCAGCTCTCTTTTTCCAAAATCATAAATTGTTTCTTCAATGTAGGTGACTTGTAGCTCTATTGCATATGTTTTATTTTTAGATAACACTATATGAGTCCCGTTAGCTACGAATGGCCTCTTAGCTGAAAGAGTTATATTAATCTCTTTTGAAAACTTACTTCTTAGGTTTACTATTACTTTATATGACATTCCTTGTTCCATGAAAGAGGGATGTTTTACACTCAGAATTTCAATACCACTGTCAACAAAAATACTCAAACATTCGAAGAGTATGAAAATTCTTGAATTTTCTAAAACGAAGGTAATTGTCAAATTCCCGGATTTCCAGATTCTTTCTGAAGTTATATTTAGAATAGACTCACCTGGTTTTATAATAATTGATTTGTTAAACAAGTTGGTTGAATTCAAAATTCCTCTTGGAAGTATTGTTATTGTTTCATTTAAAATATTCAGAAAATGGAGTGTGACATTCAAAGAATCCCCTTGTACTATACTACTAGGAGCGTTTAACTTATAAAATACCGTCTGAGATGAATTTACAATCTTGAAAGTCTCTTTACCGTTACATTGCACCTTTATTTTATATTCACTTGGATATTTAGGTACAAAGACTATTTCATTCCAAAGTCTATTCTCAAAGATCCCTTTAAATAAAACATCTCCTCTAAACATACTTATTATGCTAAGGTTAACTGAAGACTCAACCAGAGTCCATCTCCGAGTTTCAAAAACAGAGAAATTTAACTCGGTTTCCACACCTTGAATAAATTTTGGATCTTCTTTAAATACCAGTGATATTTCATCTACTTCCCATTCAACAGCATTTCGAATTACTTGGCTAGAAAAATTATTGGGAATTATTATTCCAAACAGAATTATATTTGGCTGCCCCATAATGAACTTCAAAATGCTCATGTTTCTTTTTTCATTTAGTATTATATCGAGATCTCCTAAAGCAAAAGTATATGCATGTTCTATTGTTTCATTAATGATATTGAATATTGGAATTCTATGAAGTAACGGGTGATATATAATGTCAGGTTTCATCAATGAGGCTTTGAAACTCCACTCTAAACTGATATTTTTTCCAAGTACATCTCTGAAATATACTGCAGCACTGGCCCCTAGAAAGATTACTTTTCCATCTCCTACAGCAGTAACGATATTATGTAAAGTTTCTTCCGATGTGACTAGGGGGTCTACTATTATTGTATGACTATTAAGGGCCGTTGTTAATTCTGTTAAATCTATAAAGTTAATGTTAGATAACGTTCTCTCGAGTGTGTATATCCAGTCGCTTGTTATGGTATTATTTGTCGGTAGATTAAAGCTACTCATCATCAAAAGTGCTTCAAGAAGAATTGTAGCGTTTCTGATTTTTTCTAATGAAACATAATCGATTGTATCTTCGGGTGAAAATGCTTTGCTTGAGCTATAATTTTCTTCGGAAATCACAACAGCGTTGATATTATAATTATAAAATATAAACTCACCAGCGCCCCTATAGTCAATTGCTCTACTTTCTTCGAAATAAGCAAATGAAAAGTCCAAAGCTTTTCTAAGCGCACTCTCTTTATTTTTAAGTATTCCATTTTTATCAAATATTGATATTCTGCCAATTTTATAGCCTATCTGATCTATAAAGAATACAGTTTTAACCGTGATATTACTTTGTTCTAAATAATCCAAGAACTTAATAATACCGAGATGATTGCAAGTCTCAGCGGATATAAAGGCTATTATAATTGGTCTTTTTATGTTTTCCATGTTAATTTTTCTTAAGGCCATTAAAAGTGCTGTAACACCACTGGCATCGTCATCAACTCCAGGTGAGTCATCGGGATATTCCTTCTGAGCAAAATTTAACGACAAGCTATCATAGTGTGCAAGAAAAACAGTAACGGTCTCATCAGATGTGATATTTCCTATTTTTACAATAATATTAGCAGTATAATATGTTCTTGAGTTGTATTCCACATCAAACCATTGCTCTGAATAATTAAGTTGCAAATAATCTAAAGATAACTTTAGGATGCTTCTCGTTAGGTTATTTCCCTCTTTACTAATATGTCTGCTTGAAAATATTGTTATTTCTGATAATGTCTGAGCGATTTCACTGGTGCTTGGAGATTTTATATTTGCACGCAAGAATTCATGAGTATATGTGAAGTTCCCTATATAGTAGACATTTGTTAATGAGTTGTTTTCCGCTTGTTTTTCTTTGAAGTTTACTTTATGATTGCTTTGCTTTTGTATTTTTGTAATTTTTATAAATGAGTTATTATTTTCATTGAGATTAGTTATATTAATTAGAATGGTAGCTGATGACAGTATTAGGATGATTGTTATAATTGTAAGTTTAATAGTTACTCTCTTTCTCATCTTTCATCGAAAGCCAGAAGAAATAAAAGTCAATTTAAAAAGATTTTGTTTTTCATTATTTTAAGTTAATTTTCGTCTTCTGCGAGCACATGTAAAAATTAAGGAATTTCTGATTTAAGATGTTTTCGCATTCATCAATCCCCAAAATCATGACCCTCT
>JBECUL010000054.1:0-13363 GCA_040225955.1 Candidatus Asgardarchaeum abyssi
TGGGGTTAACAGTTTGGTATATGCTTTAGGTAATTATCGGGCGGTGTTAGTGATAGGCAGTGCAATGAGTTTTATGAGGGTTGTGCTTTACTTTTATCTGGTACCGCAGATGGGCAATCTTGGTGCAGCTTACGCCTTCGACGTTGGAGTCATCGCAGCATTTTTATCGGCAATTTATTATGGAAGAAAAAGTGATTTATATATTGATTGGAAGAGGTTTTTATTGACCTTGCTGGTACCAGGGGCTATTGGAATTCCGCTTTTCATATTTAAGATTCCGTGGTATATAGGGGTTGTTGGGATAGTTGGGGTTAGCGAAATCATTTTTGCGAGAGCACGAATTTATACGAAAGAGGACATTAGGGATATTTCTGTTGCTTTGCTTCCCAAAGATGTGGTAAGAAAGATTGCGCCGAAGGTATATCCAATACTTGAGTTGTTATTTGGTGAGTGATTTTGTCTCTGAGGATGTGGAGTCTTAATAGAGAGGAGACGCAATCTGTTCATTTAGACGTAAATTAAAAAAGTGTCCTTATCAGAATTAACAGAGAAGGGTATGTTTCAGGATTAGGTGGATTTAATGATTCTTCAGGTAGTAATTATTAGGAGGAGTACGAAGGAGGTTCTTTTCAATTATTGTTTTGAGAGTGAGAAGCATATAGATGAGGTTTATTTATCGCAGTTTGCGGTGACAATAGCGGAAGTCATTCCCGCGTTATTTTCAGACTCTACTGAGAGAATACAGTTCATGAAGACGAGTTTGCACAAGGTGGTTTTTGAGGTTTTTGATGATTATATTTTCGTTATAATCAGCACTGCGGATACTGATGACCTGGAGTTGAATTATCTTTTAACGACTATAGTCAATCGGGCTGTACCTCTTTTAAGGAGTCAGAATTTGAGTGCGTTACATCTTGATGATCTTATTTTTAAAGGGCAAATCAGACGCTCTGGCAAGCAAACATTACCAAAGCTGATTCTATTAAGGTTTGGTGAAATTTACAAAGCAATACAGAAATTGAAAATGGAGGTAGAGCAGATATCGTCGATGCATTCGTATGATACACAGAGCATTATTATGCTTTCCTCCACGTTAAATGTTGTTGAAAAGTCGTTAAAGGAGGCTCAAGAGCTTCTTAAAAAGCTTCCATATATTCCTCCAGCCAATCGTCATGATGTTCTTGGTTTTGGGGAGGAAGAGGAAGAAAAGCGTGAAAATTAAGTAACAGCAAACCAGAACGGCAATAGCAACTTATTTTTATGTCATATGTATTTGTCATTTTAGTTTTTTATGCCATCCTTTTTCGTTTTTGTACCAGCCTGATGACAGGAGCGATTTTAGTTTGCTTTTTAGTGTTTTTATTATTTTCAAGTTGTCGAGGAGGACCTTTCCTTCGTAGACAGCATCTAGGAGGATTGTATTTTCTTCGAAGTGTTTGAGGGCCCAATTTTTTTCAAAGAGGTGGATTTCGGGGGCGATAAGGTCTGCTTTATATGCGAGGGATGTTAGTTCTTCAAGCAGAGTTATGTTGGTTTTTTCTGTTATTATTAGTAGGTCTGTGTCGCTGAGTGCGCTGTAATTTCCTCTTGCTCTGCTTCCAAAGAGTATGATTGTGAATTTTATTGGTTTTTGTTTTATGAGGGAGATGAAGGTTTTAAGGTTCTTTTTCCAGTTCTTGTTCCGCAAACTTAATTGCTTTGCTGGCTGCATTAATAAACTCCTCCAATCGTTCTTTAGATAGGCTTATTGGAGCCTCAGGATATCTCGCGTAAGTGTACATGAGGGTAATGATTTCTAGGTTCTCGTTTTTGAAGTTAACAGAGGTTCCAAGTTCAACGAGGTTATGTGTATAGGGTCTGGTTCCGAATTTATGTATGTGGACTGCTTTTAGTGATAGTTCGATTGCCTGGTGTATATCGAATGCAGCAACGTCTAGGTTTCCTGCTTTTATATTCATTTTAGCTGATTCCAGGAACTGTTTTGCTCTTTCCAGCCAATTGACTGGTTTCAATGAGTATCACCAACATATTCTATATATGTAGTTTAAGTATTTGTATTAAAAAATTCTATGGTGTCTGTTGAGAGTTATGAGGATTTTAACAAGAGGTTTTGTATTTTTCTTACAATTAGCAGGTAATAATAGTTTTTGGGATTTTAATCTGAATTTTAAGATTTTGTGGGCTTTAGATGGTGTTAGGGGGCACTATTTTTATTTCCATTTTTTGTGTCACCATTTTCTTATATTAAATGATTTATCATGGAGTAGTTATTATCCTGTGGGAGTATGGAGTAGGGATTATTATACCCAAGAACTTCAGTTTCCATCATTCCTATGCTCGAAAAAAATTTTTACCGTCTAAAAATTTAGCTTAGGAAGTATTTGGTTTTGTTTCTTTGACTGAAGACAAGAAATTCTTGAAAAGAAAAAGTAACTTTTTATGGGTGTCATATTATAAGTTGTTAGCTTTTTGAAAACAACATTCTTTCCAAGTCTTTCAGGTCGATAGTTAGTACATCATTGGTTTTCATCTTATATGAGAAAGATTTAGCGAGGATTACGAAGTACTCCTTTTTGGGAGCCCATGGAACGTGGACGGATTCTTTCTTTTTGAATAGAATATCATATACCTCTTTAGGATTTACAAAATGTCGCTAAGAAAGCCTCGTATTTCAATGCGGGGATGAATTAGGGAGGAGGGATGGTGGGTTTCTTTAGACCAAATTTTAAATATCTTGATGCACAACTTAAACTACACAATAAAATCAACAAGACACTCTAAATACGACAGTGGGTAACGATTCGCAGACGCAATAATGGAGTATGTCAAAAACAACAATTCGAGGAGGCTAAGAAAATGAAAAGGGTGAATAAATTCCGCTTAAGACCATCTGAGGAGCAAGAGAAGGCTTTGTTTAGCTTATGCGAGATGTCGGCAGTGTTATGGAACAAGTTGAACTACATTAGGAGACAATCATTCTTCGAAGGAAGATTTGACTGGAAAGAATGTGCTGACGAACTATACAACGAATTTAAGCGAATACTGGGTTCAGCAACGACACAACAAATCATAAGGAAGAATAACGAGGCTTGGAGGTCATTTTTCGCACTGTTAGGGTTGCAAAAACAAGGTGGGCTTCCACCACACATTCGTAAGGTTTCCCCTCCCCGCTATTGGAAGGATAGAGGAAGTGGTAGAAGAAAATTGCTGACTGTCATTAGAAATGATTGTTACAGGATTGAAGAAGTGGGAAACAAGAAGTGGTTGGTATTGCCCAAGAAGTTAAAGATTCGTATAACGGGAGAAATCAGATGGAGAGGAAAACAAGGGAGGTTAGAAATCCACTACGACGAACTGACAGGGAGGTGGTATGCTTATCAGAGTGTGGAGGTAAATCAACCAAGTGCCACCTCCCCGTCTGGAAGGAAAGCATTCGTAGATTTGGGACTCGTGAACATCATAACGGCCTGGATTGAAGGAGAAAGACAACCAATCGCTTTCTCGGGCAAACCTCTATTGGCAGATTGGTGGTATTGGTCTAAGAAAATAGCTTATTATCAGTCGATAGCGATGAAAGCGAATAAGCGTCGCATAACAAAGAGAATCAGAAAATACTATCGCAAGCGGAAGCTGAGATTTAGACACGCAGTCAATACGATGGTATTCAGGTTCGTTAAACTCTGCTACGAGAAGGGAGTAACCGAGATCATCGCCGGTGACGTTGGCGGGATAAGACGAAACAACGACAAGGGAAGCAAAGTCAACGCCATGATTCACAATTTCTGGAGCTTTGAATACATCATCGACAGATTGACCACAACAGCAGAAAACTTCGGAATCAAAGTCAAATTGGTTAAAGAAAACCATACGTCTTCCGTTTGTCCAAGATGTGGTTCAACTAATGCGTATAGGCACAAGAGATTGTTCAAGTGTCTAAACTGTGGTTTGGAAGCTCACAGAGATGTCGTGGGGGCGTTAAATATAGCCCGCCTCTCCCTTAACGGGACAGGCGGGTTTAACGGGGGGTTGGCACTCCCCGAGCTACCGAGGGTCCATCCCTTGGTAGCTCAAACCTCCCCGTTGGGAATCCTCGCACTTTAGTGCGGGGAGGATGTCAACACGTAAAAAAGCGTATAGATAATTTTTAATCCTATAGGATTAAAAACCTTTATTTCCTTTTCAAGGATCGTATGCCTTATACTTTTCTAATAGCTCTCTTCAATTCATAAGCCTTGAGCTTCTTCTGAATCTGGGTTCTGCTAAATTCATCCCTCAATATATGCTGTATTCAATATACTTATAATTTATAAGATTGTATTTTCTGGTGGTATTATGAGGACAATTGCTGTAATTTTCTTTGAAGAGATTCTAAGAAATGTAGTTTATTATTTCCTACATTTTTATATTTTTATGCTTTCTTCAGTTGTATATATTATTATTTAGGTTAGTTAAATAAATTTAGCATTTTTTATTTAAAGGGCCAAGTTAGTTTAATGACAACATGAAAACAAACGTATTGTTAGGAAAAAGACTTTATACAATATTATTATTTAAAAACTTCAAGAAAGAACTCTTTCGATTATTTTCTTGCTTTTATCGTTCACAACATCCACTTTGTTGGGTGGACAGAACACAAATAATTTTATTAAATCATTAAATCTCTATATATTAGGTGCACCCCATTTTCCAATGCTACTAACCAAACAATAATATTTTTTAAGTGATAAAAAGAGAACCTAAAACTACTATTCTTATTTTATATTAGTATGATGGAAAAATCCTTAGAGGGGGTAAAAGGAATTATGTTTCCTCGATAAAGCGAAAAGAAAGATATTTTAGTTTTCAGAAAATAAAATTAGTAAGGTTAAGATCTTGTGTGATGCAGACATGAGAACGAAGGACGAGATTATAAGAATTCTAAGGCGGGAGCGTTCCAAGCTAAGAGAAAAATTCTTTGTGAAAACGATAGGCCTATTTGGCTCATATGCTCGTGGCGAGCAAACAGAAAAAAGTGATATTGACTTATTGGTTGAATTTGAGAAACCGGTAGACTTCTTTACGCTTTTTGAGCTTGAAGAACATCTCTCAAAATTGTTAGGTGTAAAAGTAGAAATAGTTACGCCAAACGCAATAAAAGAGGAAATAAAACCATATATAATGCGGGATGTTATATATGTCTAAAAGAAGTCAGAAACTTTTTCTTAAGGATATACTTGAATCCATTGAACGTATAGAGAGCTATACAAAAGGTCTTAGTTACAATGATTTTTTGAATGATAGAAAAACAATAGATGCCGTATTAAGAAATTTGGAAGTAATAGGTGAAGCAGTAAAAAATTTATCTGAAAAGCTAAAAAAACTCTATCCTGAAGTTAATTGGAAAAGGATTGCTGGTATGAGAGATAGATTAATTCATGGATACTTTGGTGTAGACATTGAGATAGTATGGGAAACTATACAGAGTCGTCTTCCAGAACTAAAAAAGCAAATAGAAAAAATTTTGAAAGAGATTGATTATAATATAGAGTAGATGTTAGATTTCTAAGGTATCAAACATGTTAAAGATTTTTCATTCTAGCAATATAATCACTTTAAGGTTTTTAAAGCATCCTATGAAGATTTAATTGTAAAGCGTGTACATCTTCTACCTATATTATTTTTATTTCTGAAGTTTGTTCCTTTTATTCTTACTATCATAGTATCTTCATTAGCTAACAGCTTCATGTTCCAATATTTCTTCTGAGTTACTATAATATACGTATCAGACTTAGTTCTATCACGTTGAACACCAATTTCCCTTTTATTATAACGTAATATGCGAAGTCATTGGTGTCTCTTCTATATGTCTCTTGAATATGTCTTTATCATCAATTTCGCCAATAGGAACTGCATTATCAGGAGAAGTCGCATCTCTATCCAAAAGGTTCACAAGAACATGATCCTCTCTGGATAATTCCTCTCCGAACATACTCTTAGCCACATTCTTCATAAATTCACTGTAGAAGTCATACCAGAATATCTCATAGCGTCCGATTTTCTTCATCTTTATTTTTTCACCAGCTATTATGAGTTTCATGAGCCTTTTGTTCACACTTACATTGTTTACGCCTAAGACTTTGGCCAATTCTGTAGCAGTTCTTGGCTCCTCCTTAATAAGTGCCACTAGTAATTCATCAAACTCACTTTCATACTCCTTATTATTTAATAAAACACTCATGCTAACCTCACTTTTCCAATGCACTACTTTACTAGCGCATTTTATTTGTGCACTACAAACATAGTTAGTTATATTTTTATAATTTATATTTATAAGATTGTATTTTCTGGTGGTATTATGAGGACAATTGCTGTATCGGATGAGACTTTGGCAGCTCTGAAGGAATTGAAGAGGAGGCTTTCGGCTAAGACTTATGATTATGTGATAAGATTTTTATTAAAGAAGGTCAAGGAGATGGAGATTAAGAGAGCACTTGAAGTTCTGGAGATTGATGATGACCAGGCTGATAAGATTTTAGATATAGTTATGGAGAGGAGAAGGACTTGGTGAGAGGATAATTCTTGATACTGATATTTTCATAGACATGCAAAAGAAAAGCAATAAAGTCTTCTTGTTAAGATATGGATAATTTTAAGGTTTATATATCGATAATTTCTCTTTATGAATTTCTTTTTGGGAAGAAATATATTAGTGAAGATATCATAGAGACAAAGAGTGCGATTGAAAGGGTTTTGCAATCATTCCTCTGACTCAAGAGATATTAGAAAAATGCTGGAGATTGATGTCTCGCTCTCGAAGCGTGGCGAAAAATTGGAGTTTAGGGATATAGCAATAGGTGCGACAGCTATAACTGAAGGACTTGTTTTAATTTCGGGGAATGTCTCACACTTTGAGAGAATGAAAAAGTATGGGTTGAAATTTAAATCGCGAGAAGCTTTTATAGACGAATTGCGTAGGCTATAAAGAACGAACAATTATGAGATGTGATGGATTATAAAGAATCAGGTTTACATTCAACGACCAACATTATAATCACTCTAAAAACGTTTCAATGTTGAAGAAAAAGTCTGTTCCAAGGTCTAGGAGCTCTTCTATTTCTTGTTGTGTTAGTGTTTTAACTTTTGTTTGGTAATTATCTAAGTATGTAAGAGAGACGTTAACATCTCCTTTTGGAGATTTTTCGAGTATTGAGATCACAAAGTATGGATTATGAGTTGATACGAAAAATTGGTTGTTTTTGTTATCGAGAGCTATTCTTTCAGCAATGAATTTTGTGTAGTACGGAAATGCATGAGCTTCGGGCTCCTCAAAAGCTATTATGGAGTTCTCATTAGAGTGAAGAATAGTTAAGAAGAAAATAATTCTTTGTAGAGTTTCGGACAGAAGATGATAAGGGAATGCAACAATTATGTCTTCTAATTCTTTCTGAATAGCGATTTTATTTTCTGGAGGGTTTAATACGAGGCGATAACCGAAATTATCGAGAATCTGCTTAATTACACTTTTTAGCTTTTTATGTGTTAGGATAACTGTGAGTAGGTTTTCTCCGTGAGGAGGAACAAGATAATCAGATCTCTGATTAGGGAAAAGCTTCAGTTTTTGAAATCTATAGAACTTGAATTTCCGAAAATCATCTATGGCTACCTTTTGCGATAAATCGGAATATGTATAACTAGTTAGCAGTGACTCCTTACCATTCTCAGAAGCAGTTATTAGAAATTTACCATTTCTGAATTTGATCATAACTTTTTTACTATCGGTCTGAATTGTAATTTCTTCTGACAAATCGTTATCATAAAAGAGATTAATTAAGCTCTCAAATCTAATGAAATCGCTTATTTTTCCATGGTATAGGTGAGAAAGAAAACCGATAACCTCTAATATATTCGACTTACCGGTATTTGGCTCCCCTATGAAGAGGTTTATTCTTTTGCATTCTAATAATAGTTCTTTTATGGATTTAAAATTTCTGATGAGTAAAGTTTTTATCAAGCTAACTCCATCCCTAATGCTATTTATATGTTGCTATAAACTAATTGGGGTTCACGGTTGGTAGACTCTCATAGAAATAAGTGAGCTTTTATCTACCAACCGTTTCCCCATCATCGAGGCTGATGCCTCTAATAGGGCCTTCGGAGTAAACCCAGAGCCCCACATCTAAAGATAAGGCGCCCTCATAGGCTGCTATGCAGCCAGAGCAGAGAGGGCATGCCGCCAATACTAAATGTGCCGAACAAGTATATAAATCCATCTAAACCGTAACAGTTTCAGAAGGCTTTTCTGGATCTAGGTGCATGAGGTTGATAAGCGAATACAGAGCTTTATTTTTTAAAAGGGCTGAAATTTGATTTTTTGAGGCATATTTTTTACAAGTGCTCTCGGTTACCTAAAAAAATAAATAGAATTTTAATTTCATTTTAATTATGATGAGTGATCTATTAGTAGTAAAGATAACCTTAATGAGATACAGACCTACAGTATATAGGATAGTAGAAATCTCTAGTGATTGGTCTTTATATGATTTTGCATGGTTGATTACAGAGCTTTTTAACTTTGATTTTGACCATCCTTTTGGGTTTTATGATTCTGCAAATCTTGGTAAAGTACAAAATGCTTTTGAATTATTTGTTGATGAGGGAATGGAGCCTACAGTAGAGGGGACGCTTAGTGTAAAGAAATCAAAAGTGCAGGACCTATTTAAGATTATTGGGAAGACTGCATATTTTCTGTTTGACTATGGCGATGAGTGGTGGTTTAAATTAGAGCTTATAGAAACAAAGCACGCTAAGTCAAAAAAGAAGATGTACTGGAAGCTTCTAGAGAAGAGGGGTACTCCACCGCCACAGTATCCACCAGTAGAAGATGAAGAAGAGTTTGAAGTGGATACAGAACATATAGAAGATTCATATGACATAGATGAAGATACTAAGGTGTACTTAGAATCAGACGAAGAGGTTGAGGAAGAGGAGGGAATTTATTCAGATATAATTAAAAGAGATTTCATTGATTTTTTAAGAGAAGACCTTAAAATAACCGACTCAAAGTTCGATAAAATTATTGAGGAATTTGGTGAAACTGCAGCCAAGTGTGTTCCAGATTATTACACTGATAATGAGCTTTTGTCATACACCGGTATTCTTGTGAGGTTTATGCTAGATAGAAGGTCTCATGACAAAAATGTAATTGATTTCGCTATACTTCTCAGTAAAAAAATAATAAACTTAATAGAACAACAAGAGAGACGTTTTTTAAGGAAATATGACTTTATTCTTCCGCCATCTCATTATACCATTTATTTCCCAATATTTCGCCTGGTTAGCTGTATGATCGCCGCAAAGTATCGATTAAAAACAATTTATGATACTATCGTTTCAAGCATTTTCTACTATCATGATAAAGTTGATGACGTCCCTCAGTTAGTGCATATTTTTGAGTATCTCTTGAAAGATAGTAAGTACTATGATACAGCTGCATTGATTTTCCTGTGGATGTTAATGTGCGGACAAAAATACTTAAGTAACGAGAACAAGATCGAACTAATTAAAGAAATTGAAGAAAGTTCAAAGATTAGTGAATCTTGGAAAATAGTGCTCTCCTCCTACATTCTTCTCATATCTATTTTATTAACAATCGATAGCGTACTCCTTTACTCTGGGGTTAGTAGATGTTATCCGCGTAATAATGAAGTTCAGATAATTAAAATTCTAAACAGCTTTAATAATTCTCGTTTTAAGAGTCGGAAATCATTAGATATTAGCAAAATCCAAAACATTCTGACAAAATTCATTAATAATTTCTTCCATTATTTTGATAATAGAAAAAGTATTCCTGCGAAACAGATATTAGAAAGCGCACGTAGCATTATCCTTGCCTCATTTGATATATGGCCAGTATCCAATAAAATCCCAGCACAGGTCTTCAAACAAGCTTTATATTTCAAGATAGGCAAGCTTTCTAACAAAAAATCTGTTGATTTATTAACTCTTCTTAAGGATGTCTTCGTCCCAAGTGATGAGTTTATTAAGAAAAAGTATCTGCCGATTATTGCAGATGCTTTCTTTGATTTTGCATCAAAGATCGATATGGAAAATGCGGTAAAGCACCTAAATGAACTTAGGAAAGATAATTACTACGAGATTAGACTTAAGGCATATAAGGCACTCTATGAGTTGACTCATGATGATAAATATCTTAAGAGTGCGCTCGATGACAGAGCAATGACTATACGTTCGTGGGCTAAATCTATGCTAGCGTCAAAAAATAAATCATAGTAGTTAGTAATCTATTTTATATAGATTAATAAGTACTAAAAGATTTGTAGCTGCTTTTTTATTTTGACTTCACTAGTTTTTCTTAATTTTACAAAGTTGACGCCAGAAAGCTCCTGCCTTAGCGGGAGATGAATGGGTCGATGGTTTAAATAATATTTTTTTTCTTTTCTAATTAATAATAATTGGGTATATAATTGTGAGTAATGAGCATCCAAAGAATGAAAACCTTAGAAGCGAGAATCCCTACTTTAGTGGGTGTGTGTCAAGCTTGACCCAACATATCTCTATACCAAATGAATTTTCATAGAGCATATTTAGCTTTCTAATCCACAGATGTATCATTTTCTTCTGCGAAAATATCTATTCATAAAAATACTTAATTATCATGAGACTATAGATTAATAATAAAATTCTCTTACTATCTATCGATCATATTAGACTTGCAATAACGGGTGATTATATGCGTCACGCTACTATAGTATGTGGTGTGATGCTGTTTATTCTTGTAATGTCACCACTATTGAGTATAACATTAAATGAGAGTTATGTCAGAGCAACTATGAAGAGAGACAAATTACTCATAAAACTGGAGGAAAATAATATTCACATAACAGCTGTGATTAATGGAGACTGGAACATAACATCAGCTACGACTTTCGAAAATGGGGAAGTGACAGTTAATGGTAGAATTTTTATTAAGAGTGGAGGTACTCTAATTCTGCGAAATGCCACAGTTTACATGAATCCAACCTATAATGGTGAATTCTGGATCGAAGTTTTCAGTGGAGGAGCTTTGATTTTAGATAATGCTACGATCACTGTCTACAACCCAGATTATCGGTATTATATCAAACTAGATAAAGGGGCAAAATTTATTATGAGCAATAACAGTGAGATAAGTTTTGCTGGCTTTGTTGCTGAGCCAGAAAAGCTTGGGATATGGATTAATACGGATAATGTTACGATATCAGAGAGTAGAATTAGTAACTGTTATGAAGTGTATGTTTATAATGTTACGAATCTAACAATTACAGATACTGAGGTTTGTTGCTGTAGTGAGATTAAGATTTCTAAATCAAGCAATATCACTATAGAGGATAATATAATTAGTAATTTGCAGAACAGCCTTACTTTCGAATCATCTCATGATGTTGAGATACGAAATAATACAATATACGATTCTACGTATTCCGGGATTAGTTTAAGCAATGTAAATGATACGGTAATCGAGTTTAACATTCTTAATAACACGGGGAATAGCATCTCCATTGGTGACTCTTATAACATTGTATTAAGGGAAAACAAGATCACGAGGGGAGATTATGGTGTGTACATAAGTAGCTCAGCAAACATTACGATAAGTGATAACGAAATTTGGAATAACGGCTATGGAGTTTATATTGAGTTTGCTTTTAATATCACAGTTTTGGAGAATAATATTACATCTTTTACTTCGGCAGGAATTGAAATCAGTGGAAGCAACAAAATTACTGTTAAGAAGAATTATGTGGATAATGTTCTTTACTACGGTTGCTTTTATGGTATTGAATTATCCTCTGGAGAGAATAATAGCATTTTGCAGAATACCGTAAAAGGTTGCAGTGTAGGTCTTTTCATACTCGGCGCTAACAATTCACATGTTTCAGGCAATACTCTGCTAATGAATCCCATTATTGTATTTGCAAACACGAAGAACGAAATTTCTGGCTTGGTGATTTCAGATGATAATACATTAAACGGCCACCCGATTAAATATTACTATAACCTTAGTGGTAAGAAAATTACTGGTGGCACTATTGGCGAGCTACTCTTTCTTTACTCTGAGAATATAACAATTATTAATGTTGCTGTACATACACTCTTTATAGGATACTCAAACAATATTTCTGCGAGTTATATTTTTGCTGAAAATAGCACTTACGGAGTTTATGTTGTATTATCCCATCATATAACAATTGAGAATTCAAATGTTCAAAGAAACAAATATGGTGTTTTTTTGTACTATTCAGATCATATTTCCATCAGAGAATGTAACGTTAAAGACAATAGCGACGGTGTTTACACTCATACTATTCAGTACATGTACCTCAGTGAATGTACAATTTCTGAGAATACTTATGGGCTGCATGCTAATAACTTAGATGATTCTATAGTCTCTAAAACAATATTTATGCTTAATTCGTACTCCCTTAAGATCAACAGTCAAAGCGCAAACATAACATTCTACCTTAATGATTTCCTACTTAACGACCATGCACCGATAGACAATGGTGCTAATCGTTTTGATAACGGAACGATTGGCAACTACTGGATGAGATACTCTGGTTCCGATCTGAATAATGATGGAATTGGAGACACACCATATTATATTGATAGCGACAGTGTGGACCACTATCCTCTTATGGCCCCATATCGTTTTGAGGACACAATAGCCCCAATAATTCATAGTGTGAGTCGAGTGCCAGAGCAGCCGAATTCCTCTGAAGTTGTTATTATCTATGCAAACGTAACGGATAACATACGTATTAAAACCGTAATCTTGAGCTATTATAATGGAAGCGGATGGACTAATGTTACCATGACATATAATGAAACAATTGGCTTATATGTCGGCGTAATTCCAAATCTTCCTCAGAACACAACAGTGCAGTATAGAATATATGCAGTGGATTACTCTGGAAATTGGGCAGTTAGTGATACGTATAGCTACACCGTTACTCCAGAGGTACAAGAAAGACCACCAGAGTATCCTGTCGAACTGATTATTATTGTGATCCTAATGATCGCTGTAGTCATCATTATTGCGGCGTATAAGCTTAGAAAGAAGAAAGAAGAAAAATGATTTTCTCTTTTATACAATCTTTATCAGAAATTATAACCCAAAATAATCCTTTAATAGTGCTTTCATTCGTTTCATAGATAAAGCATCTATATATCCTATTCTTTTTATGAATCTTTTATAGCTCAATGAACGAATTTGAAAAATTAAGGCTATAGAATCAGTCCTTGACCTCCTCCCCGCACTAAAGTGCGGGGAATCCTAAGATTCCCCGGCGGGGAGGTTCGACCATCCTCCACCGGGAAAAATCCCAGT
>JBECUL010000055.1:0-12913 GCA_040225955.1 Candidatus Asgardarchaeum abyssi
GATAACTTTGTGTTTTTGGGGCATACTCTACTCATCATCGTACCCCCTTTTTAAATCACCCATTCTCGGATGTTACCGGAAAGTTGATATTTTAACCTCTGATGGAATTGAGTCGATAAGATTGGAACATGTTAAGGAAGAGATAAAAAGGAGTGTTGAATATGCATAAGCGAGGAGATAAAGAGTTTTTAATGGATATGCTTATCTCATGTGAAAAGATAATGAAATATACGGAGAATCTGTCTTATGAGGGTTTCAAGAAGAATGATATGGTTATTGATGCTGTTGTAAGAAACATTGAAATTTTAGGAGAAGCTTCTAAAAGTATCTCAGATGAGTTAAAAGAGAAATATCCTGAAATTGAGTGGCGGGAGATTTCGAGAACGAGAGATAAAATAATTCATTTTTACTTTGGGGTTCAGTGAATGTCCGCATTGGTGAGCGAACATCCACCTTGGGCCACATCAGCCTCAGCTCCCTCTGGGTTCATAGGGAGCAAGTCATCGGTCTCGACCCCGTTCAGGGTAACCCCATAAGCCCCACATCGCAGCATCCTTTCACATTGCGGTGTCCTTTCGGTGCTTTACCCCCACCACATTCGGACACTATCTTAATACTCACAAATGCTCATAAAATATTTAACTGTTTCGGAAGGCGTTGATCTTGATATAATATGGGATATAATAACCGTGGATATTCCCTCTCTAAGGAAAAAGCTTAAGAGGATATTGAAAAAAGAGGGTTGGGAAACATGAGACTCATAACAAAGAGGTTCAATTTATTATTTATAATACTTCCTAAATTAATTTAATCATAAGAAATAATAATAGATTGTGTTATTCGTGATGGTGCTCAAGACATTCTTAAAGCTTTTAGAAAAAATTGGCATAGGTCTACAAATGTAGCAGAAGACATCGATACCATAGCAAAATGAGCCTGAGGGTTAATTTACGATATCTATTATTATTGTTTTTTATTCATCCATGTTTTCAATTATGATATTTCTTAGTTTTTAGTCATTCTTTCTCATACGATAATAATATCCTTAGCACACTTAATGAAATCCCTCAGTTTCTGCTCAAGCACTCTTGGTTCATGATAGTTTTGGTCTCTCCACCCAGCATGGTTTATATCGTTTCTAAAATCACCCATGTTGCGCCATAATTCTAAAATACTATTTGGTATTTGTTCGTATTTACAATTTAACATGACCTCGGCAATCACTCTGTTCTCTTTCTTTGTGAGCTCTTCATTTTTCAAATTTTTTATTATTACATAATTAGTAATTGTCTCGCGTAGGATCGTATAACCTTGTTGAATTAGACCATGCTCTAGACACCAAGACGCAACATCCAGTCCACAATATACTTCATTTTCTATATTCATGGCGGAGAATCTTTCTCTTATCTTTTCAAATAGAGGGCCAAAAGGTCTTAGTCTTCCTAATTCTTTTTCTGCATCTGGTAGGGCTTCTAAAATTCTTTCTATAGCACATTTTAATTCTGGGCCGCGGCAAGTGGACACTCTCTCTGAAAAGTAATTCAGCGAGTTAATTAAATTTTTAAGTCCCTTCCCCTTTTCTCCTTTGGTCTCTGCAAGTAGGGGCTTTAATTCTATAAGTCCTAATTCTTTTATCATACGAGCGTTTCCAGTTTCTAAAAATCTCTCAATGGCAACAGTCCAGTCAAATAATCTTACGAAGGAGGTAAGATCAAATATGGGTATTATTCTTTCTTTTATAGGAATATCTTTGACCTCATTATAATTTCCTAATGCTTCCATGGCACCATAAACAATTTTTTCTATCTTTACGCTTTTTACGAACTTTACATAGTTTAAGATTACTAAAGTTAGCATCGGAAGATAGCGATAGCTATGGGTAATATCAAAAATTATAGTGTCACCTTCATCAATTTTGCTGTTAATTTTTTCAAAAATGTTCCATATTTCATTCTCACTTTTACCATCTGGGATTTCAATATTTTCTATGCATATATTTAGGTTAAATTCTTCTCTGATTTCCTCCAATCTTTCTCTGAGGCCTTTTTCAAAGTTTGCGTTAGGAAAATCTTTCTTGCTGTACCAGTTTTTCTTTTTCGATTCCTCCGTTAGGAAAATGATGATGCTATCGTCTTCACACCAGTCTTTGCAGAAAAATCTAATAAGTGCTTCTTGAATAAATTGACATGGTTCATCTGTTTGTTTATCCTCATATGAATAAAATGCTTCTATATACTTGGTTGGTCCAATAAAACTTAATAATTTATTGCTACTCAAATGTATATTCACCACCTCAACTTCTCACATATTTTTTATATTATCAAAAACCAACTAACTTTCATCACAACATTAAAAAGAAATTAAAAAATTAGGTTAACGAATATCACCGTTGTTGTACTTTATTCATTAAGAAACATTAATGATGATAGCCGATTTTAAAAAGTATTTTTCCATAAGAAAAGCTACCTGCTACCTCTATTCATCGAGGGTTTAGTATAATATAATGTTGGAAATTTCTAATAAATTTTTCGAGCTGGTAAAATCCGGGGAGATAATTATAAATGAATCATCATAACTTCTTAACTCCTATGTAATAAAACGTTGTTATATCATCCATTCTTGGATGTTACCTTAATAACTCTTATATTTTGGTTTGAGGGATTTAGAAGATTTATCTTTATTTAAGATTAGGATGTCGTATGAGAAAGTTAAAACAAAAAGGGAATTCGTTGCAGAGAAAAAGAAGGAATTTGGGACACATGGTGAGACTATTAAGAGATGGTTTTCTGAATATGTATATAAAGAGAAAGAGAGAAATATGGACGAAAAGAAAGGAGGTATTTTATCATCAATGAAATATATTCTAAGTGCTGGTGGTCTTACAGCATCACTCACGGTTGTTTCCCAGTTATTGTCATATATAAATGCATTGCCTAATTTACAATTGATAGGACCGTTAACTTTCTCTTTTCCTGTAGCTGTAGTAACTACTGTTACATCACTTGCTTTAGTATTCATATATTCAACTTCTAGAAAATAAGCTAATTAGGAAGTGGTTTGATGTTTTTATTACATTATACGAACTTGTAGTAAGGTTATTACTTTATTTTTACCCAGTGCAAATATTTTTCACATGTAACTTTTTTTAAATAATTATTAAGTTTTAATTAAAAATGTTATTGGCTATTAAAGAGGAGAGTATAGAATAATATCCAAAAAGATAAAATTAGCCTTAGTATATTAATAATATGGATTTTTTTAGTTGATTTTTTAAAAATAAGAGTTCTCGTGTTCAAAAAAACGATATAAGGACTTGATATTAGATATTTCATATTAATTAGTTATTTTTAAATAAATTAAGATTCAACTATGTTAATTTAGTTTTTGATTATTTGAATTGGTTTATACTTTTCTGGTGATCACAATGGCTATTATCCGTGGGCTTTTAGTTCCAGACGTTTCTACTGGCAGGTTGCAGAAAGTAATTATGTTAAACGAGCTTGACATTGAAGCTTTTGCTGCTAATGTCTTTAGTGAAATATCACTATTATGGACCAGGCGATGGAAGGATGTTGAAAATGTGATAATTAAAGATGCTAAAGGATTAAGTGATTTTGTAAAGCTATGTATGGCATATTTTATGTACGGCGAATCATCTAAGATTCAGAAAGATATTGCGGAAGAAATTTTTAAGGAATTGGGGCTTGGTGATGAAATTAACAAGAGTGAAATAAACATAGAGAAAAATGTTTACTTTTTTAGAATGATACCATCAGATACCAGATTTGGGGCTAATACAACATCGCTTTTGTATCACTCAAAAGTTGTTATGGCAATCGTTTCCGCATTAAGCTTTAATAAATTGTCAGAGGAAGATTTTCAGATATTGAGAATAGCTGCATTGTTTCATGATATTGGAAAACCATTTAACTGGGCAAGACACGATGAAGAAGGTGCCAAGATTTTTGAAAGGTTTTTTGGGAAAATTTTTGATGAAAAATATAAAGAGAGAATTAAGCAGCTAATTTCAAATCATCATAAAGATATTGCTGATGATCCGCTTATTAAATATCTTCGTATGGCTGATGTATTTGAATCCGCTCAAAATAGGCTTTCTTCACTTATTGAATTTATAATGAACCTTGATAGTTATAAAGAGAAACATAGAGATATGGTTGGGCAGGAATTTAACATTAATGACTATATTAAGAGATATCATGTTATTTATAATTTAGAAGCTACTAAAGAACTAACTGATATCTTTCTCACTGCGATTCAAGATCGTAATGTTTTGGGGCAATTCTTTAAAAATTTTATAGAGCATGACCCTCTTAGAACTTATAATGAAGAAAGCGCAGATGCGGATTTCTCCTTTTATATGGTGAAGGGTGATGCTCGTGGAATAAAGAAGTTTGTTGATGGAAGTATACTAATACGTGAATTGCGTGGAGGAAGTGTTCTTGTATCTGAAGCGCAAAAGAAGGCTGTTTTGGAACTTATAAATAATAATATGCCTCTTGAGTTTGTAATATATGTTGGAGGCGGAAATATAGTTTTTATCGCTCCTGTTAAAGATATAGAAAAATACATCAATGTAGCTAGACAGGCTTTTGAGGAAACTGCAAAAGGTGTCAAAATAACTTTTGCGAAAATGTTAATAGATATTAAAAAACTTGATAAGGTTCCTTTTGGTGCTATCTGGCAGATTTTGAATCAAAAGTTGGGATTAGAAAAGAGACGAATTACAATGAAAGAATCAAAAATAATCCCTGGGGGATTAAGGCCTTGTGATTCATGCAGAATTAACCTAGCTACTAAAATGTATCCACGTGGTGAAGATGCATTCTATTATTGTGATAATTGTTATTCTAAGGTCTGTGAAGGAGAATCATCAATCAAAAGATTAGCTGAGGAGTTTGTAAAGGTAGATGCTTTAGGTACCTTTGAGGAGTTCTCAATTATTAGTGAGCATCTTATGGAATTTATAGCTGGAGCCGATATAGAAACGCTAAAATTATTAGATGAAAAAGAAAAGGAATATGAACTTCCTAATTTGATGGTTATGAAAGCAGATGGAAATTTGATGGGTGAATTTTTTGCATGGAGTATATCGCTTCATGAGATTATTGAGAAAAGTGGTCTAGCAGATTTGGCAATTGCGAAAATAATAGAAAAAGTTTATGATTTTTTAAGTAGAATAGACAGATACATGCCTTTGCGATTTAGGTTGGGTCAAATATATTCTGATGGAGATGATATTTTATGGTTATTGCCAAGTGAGGTTGCTTTTCAAATAGCATTTATAGTTGTTAATGAATTTTACAGAAGAATGGGTTATCTAAAACGGATGAGTGTAGCCTTAGTATCGTTTCATCCAAAGTTTCCTTTGCCAGTTGCAATAAAAATTGCTGATAATTTATTAAGTCTTACAAAGAGTAAAACCAGAAAATATGAGATTTTAACAAATGATAGTGATAATATATGTGGCTGGATTGATTTTGAAATTATTGAGGGTGGAGGTTTTACTCCTGAAAGCCTTAAAAATATAAGAGAGAACATAGGATTGCTTACAAGAAGGCCATATCCAGTTAAATTGAAGAGAAGTTTGTTGGATCTTGATGATTTTGCTAATCTCTTTAATTATGTTACTGGGATTAATGTTGATTTTTGTGGTAGATTAAGTAAGGATATGCGCGAATACATGAAGTCAAATGTCAGAGTTTTTCGTCGCGTTCTAGAGTACTTATCCCTTGAAATGCCTTATGATGATGCAAGACGAATTGCAATTGCATATTGTATTAGGCAAATTGGACGGTTTAAGGATAACTTAGAGAGACGTAAAAATTATGAAATTGCTCTTACTTTACTTGAACCAGAAAAATTAGGTAAGGATATTCCAATAAAACTTCTTGACGGATATGTCTTGTTGAAAATTTTATTGGGAGGCTAAAGGTAAATGGGTGACTTACATACAATAGAGTATGAGATTATAGCTCTATCGAAATTACATATAGGCTGTGGTATGCTCCCAGAGTTACCTACTAGTCCGAAACCAGTATATAGAGTTTACTCGCAAGATGGGCATGTCATTAAGTTAATGATACCAGGAAGTACTCTCAAAGGGATCACTCGACATATTGCTGATAAGTTATCATCTGTGTATGGATATTCTTCATGTAAATCTGTAAAACCTGAAGAAATTGTAGATCAACATAGAAAGATGGGTGGCAAATGTGATGTTTGCAATCTATTTGGTACACCAGGTGGTTATTCTTCTAAAATATATTTCTTGGATGCTTTTGCAAACATTTCCCCAAAGCTTCTTGATATGTATACAGGGATATTAATTGACCGTAGTAAAATGGTGGTTCGTGAGAAACATCTTTATAGCTATGAGATAATTCCAGCTGGTACAAAGTTTCATGGAAGTATAATAACCTATGGGTTTACAGAATTGGATTGGAAAATATTGCTGATTGCGCTTTCAGAAATTCCATATGAGGGAATAGGGTTAAGGCGAGGGGATGTGGACTTTAAGATAGTAAAGATAACACCAGATTTATCAAACGAACTAGTCTCCAAAATTAAAAACTGGTTAGGTGATAGATATGAAAGCATTTTTAGTGAAGTTAAAAAATGAAAGTTTGCTTCAGGTAGGTAGTCATGAAATTTCTAGGTTTATGTATTTTAGTCAAAATTTTATACCCTCTCAAACTTTGAGAGGTGCTTTAGCATATGCTTTCTTTCAAGAGGTTTGCACTAAAAGTACAAATAAATGTTTAGGAGATAAATGCCCCGATAAAGATAAATGTCCATTTTTTGAGGTATTTAACAAGCCAAGTCTGTTTTTAACTCCTGCTTATCCTATTGATGAAACTTGCTCCTTTATTACGGTACCTGCTCAGTTTATTTCAAAGTGCAAAGTATGCGGTAAAGTGTTTAATATGGTTCCATATATGCTATCCTCACTTTTTGAGAAAAGATCAAAAATATTGATTCACACAGCTCAATTTAATGGCGAATCTCATACTTGTGGGTTAACAACATTGAAAGCTTGTAGCTCAGCATATTATTGTTTGGGAAATGGTACTATTGTTGATCCTCCTAGGAAGCAAAGCAAGGTATCGATTGGTATTAACAGGAAAAGAGCTGCAGCTGAGGAAGGTATGCTATATCTCTATGAAGGTATAAGACCCAAGCAACATTTCTCTTCCTTAATATTTACACTAAGTGATGTCTTCGCAGAGTTTCTTAAGAATTTAGATAAAGAAACAATATTTATAGGAAGAGGAAAAAGTAGAGGTTTTGGTGTAACAAGAGTCATGGTAAGCCGAGTTAATTTCTCTATAGAGAAAAGGGCGGAAGAAATCCTTAATGCTGTACTTTTCGAAAACACTATTGTTGGTATCGCTTTATCGCATATTTTTAATTTTCAGATTAATGACAAGGGCGATATAATAACTACTTCAATTTTTGACATAAATAAGGCCATTAGAAATGCTGTAAACACGCTAGGTATAAACATAACCATGAAAAATGAGTTTGAGATTTTGGATATTTTTGGTTCTATTTCCTACATAGGCGGTTGGAGTCTAATGAGCATGCAACCTAGAACTAAGATTCAAGTAGCCTTACCTGGTTCTGTCTATGTTATTCGTGCTAAAGAGAACATAACATTTGACGATGCTATAGGTTTAGCATGTTTAGAAATAGTTGGAGGATCACCGTTTATAAATTCTGGTTTCAATCGCCTCTATTTTGCTAATAAGAATTTGTTAACTAATATGATTATAACTTAATTAGGAGGTAGATAAATGTCTGAGGGTATAAAAAATTTGGGGTTTAAAGAAATTTTAGATAAATCTGCCAAGTCTGCCGTTTTAGCAAAGATAGGTGGAGCTTCTGCCAGTCAGATAAGCAACTTGCTTTCTGTTCTTGAAGCTGAGAGAGGAGAAGACGCAGTTTATCTTTTAATTGCTTATATTGCTAGACAAACCAAACGAGGTGAGATTTCAGAAGCCTTTGCAAGAGATATTATTGGAAATTTACAACAGTTCTTATCTTTAAAGAAGTCGTCAGAAACTATTGTAGAGACCGTAAGACAATACCTTGGCCTAATAAAGTGGATTTTCGATTCAATGAGGGACATAAGAGATAGAAGGCAAATAAGGCATGTGAATAATTTCGAGGAATTCATAAATGAAGTATTTCTTCCAAATTTAAGAAGTAGGTAGGAGCGTGATATAGTGACTAAATATAACTATAGTGACTTTGACACCTTTAAAAATAAAATAATTATTAATGGTATACTAGTAAATGAATCACCACTTCATATTGGATCAAGTGAAATGGTTGCTTTTGGTCCAGATAATTCTGTATTGAAAATAAAATTCTTGGAGGAAGCGGATGGAAAACCAAAAGAATTGCTGGTGCCAATAATTCCTGGGTCATCATTAAAAGGTGTTTTTAGATCATATATTGAGCGTATTGCAAAACTAGACGATAGTGAACGTGATGACATTTGCATACCACCGAATCTATGTGAGGGTGATAAAGTTTGTCTCGTATGTGGAATCTTTGGTGGGAAATCTATAGCATCGCATATTAGAATATTAGACGCTGTACCTATTCAGAAGGAAGACGTAAAACTCATAACAATAACAAGAACAAGAATCAATAGAATTACAGGAACTGTTGATAAAGGAGCTCTTTTTCAAGTTCAAGCAATTGCTCCAGGGACAGAATTTCGTTTCAAGATGATAATTTACAATATTCCAAACTCGAAGGATGACAGTGAAGATAAACGCACAAAGTTGATTATTAACTTGCTTGAAGCATTGGTGAATGGTGAAATTTACGTAGGTGGTATGACATCAGTTGGTATGGGACGAATAAGATTAAAAGATTTAGAGATAAAGTACATAACTTCGGAGGATATTAAAAGCGGACGCAAGCCGAAGTCATACTCATTCGATGAATTTAAGGAGGTGTTTAAATGATAGGACATGACTATATAGTCACAAGTATCTCAATGAAGGGAGAAATTGTAGCTAAAATGCCGATATATATTGGTAGCGGCCAATCAATCACCAGACCTGCTGCTGTAGATATGGAGTTTATTAGACTTAGTACTGTTGAAGGAAAGATCTTTCCATACATACCTGGATCTTCAATAAAAGGTGTACTAAGAAGTACATGTGAGAGAATTATAAAGAGTATAAAAAACCCTCAAATAAGAGCATGTAATATTCCATCAAATTCGTGTATAGATAATGATAAAGAGAAAATAATTAAAGAAAGTCTCTTGAAGGAACCAGAGGTTGCAAGAAAGATGCTTGAAGAAAATTTGTGTGAAGTATGTAAAATCTTTGGGAATCAAGTGTATTCTTCTCACATGTTGATAAATGATGCTATCGGTGTACAATGGAGCTTTGGAATTAGGCCAGGAATAGCAATCAATCGAGAGTATGGCTCGGTAGAGCATGGCCCATTTTTTGTTGAATATGTTGCTCCTGGAAGTGTGTTTAGTTTTGAAATTTTAGCACGCAATCTGGAACCATATCAACTTGGGTTAATAGCCGCTGCCATTCAAGAAATCAATAAAGGACGGATTAAAGTTGGCGGATTAAAATCTAGGGGATTTGGAACTATTGAAATTATCTTTCATGATATTAATTATGAGACTTACGATTCAAGATATTCTATTGAGTTGCCAAAATCGCCACCACCAGATGCTAGTATGGATGAATTTAAAACTTTTACAGAGCGTGTATTGGAAATTTTAATATCAAGGTGGGAAAGTTATGTCAAGGAGAGGAAGCAGACCACTTAAACCAATAGAAAGAGAATTAGTTGATATAGGACCCCTAAATTTATACTCGATGGATAATAAAAGAAGGACTTATCATATGAAGTTTAAGATTATACTAGAAAAAGGAAAATATCTCTTTGTCGGGAGTGGAATTTTAAGGAATCAAAAAGCTTTTTCTCAATCTCAGAGAGAGATCCTTAAGAAAGGCCCATTTGAGAAAATTTTATCACATGTTAATGAGTTATCATTGCTAAATGAATTTTCATTTACTGGCAATAGATATACTATACCAGGATCTACTATTAAAGGAGCTATTCGATCTAAACTTGAATTGTGCTTAAGTAGCTCTATATCTTGTTATTCGGTAACTGGTAGGAAAGCTTTTTCTAGGCAATCTTGGAGACATATAAACCTATTTAAGCCAGATAGACGTCTTGGTGATGAAGCTGTTATTCCAAATGAAAATGAAAAAGAGAATATTATAAGAGGACGAGGGAAACTTGATAGAAAGCGAGTATGTATTGTATGCGACTCATTTGGAACTTCTGCTAGAAGTAAAAGATTAGATTATAGAGTTAATGGCTTTTCATGGGTGCGTATCAGAATACCCTCCTTAATGTCTAAATTTCTCTTCTCAGATGCTACTCTGAGTGAAGGTAATTCAAATATTCAAGTCTTGTCAATTTTCGGTAGAATGACTAGAGTTATCTGCGGACCTGCAGTTTTTGAATTTGAGGTTGTTGCAAATAACGTTCTCGAGGAAGAATTAATATTATTTATGCTGGCAACAGGTTGTCTTGAGGAAAAGGAAATTTTACTTGGTGCATATAAGTACCGAACTATTAACGGCAAAACGTTTGGGAAGGTCAAATTAAGCCTAGAAGAGATAAATGAAATAAAAGTTATTGATGGAGTTCCAAAAGAATTCCCTGTTGATATTAATAATCTGAAAAATAAGCTGGTGAGGGTAAAAGAAAATAAAGGGTGGGGCATGCTTAATGATAGCAAAAAACCTGGATGCTAAACAAGTGGTGGAGAAAATAGTATCCATTAAGCCAGAATATTTAATGTACGTTGATGTTCTAGGCAATGAATTTTTCCTAAGATACGATGAATGGGGTCAGAAATTAGGAATTCTAGGGATTGCTGTGGCTGAATTAAAAATCGTGAAATGGTTACTAGAAGATGAAGATAAATATACATTACTTGAGGAAACCTTTAAACAAAAAGGTGAATATTACATTCATTCATCTCTATGGGAAAAGCTAAAAGTATCTAAAGATGATAGAATACCATTTCCGAAGATATAAAATGGTTACTGTGCATGGGTGGCATCAAAAATATGGAAGATAAAGAATCTCTAATTTCATGGACATGCCTTAGTATCTTTAGAGATATAAAGTATTTGCCGTTGGAAGTAAATTTTCTAATTGAGAATAAAATAGAGAAAAGAATAACACCTAAGGATTTTTGGGAGCGGCTATATTATAGAATGAAAAATATTATTTCATGTACTGCGGGAGAAGATTGTATTTTATGTGCAAGTAATCCTAATTGTATAGTTGGTAAAATATTCTTTCCTGTTAATAAAGAAAACCGAAGATCATTGTTGCCACGATTGAGAGTCATTGATGTTCATCAAAGAAAGAAAAATCTTTCCAGCAGTATTATATTATTCGGAGAGTGTTATAAGTATCTTTCATATCTATACGCTGCTATGACCTCTATCGATAGGAATCTAAGATTATTAAGAATCACCATTCATAAAGAATTCTCCGAGAAGACCGTAACTTTACTGGATAGCTACAAGATAGTTTTAAGTGGGGAAAATCTTATAGAATCTCTGGATTTATTTATCGAAAGGAAAATGAAGAGCATTAATTCAAGGGATGAAATTACTATAACTACTAAAACCCCTATTTTAGTAAGAGCCCAATTAGATAATAATCCATATAACATTATTTATTATATAATAAGAAACTCCTTAGGAAAACTTTTCCTCTTGGTGAACGAAAGAAGTAAAAATAAGTTGATGAAATCGCTAATTAACAAAGAATCTATTACGAACGGAGTTAAGGTTTCCGGGTCTAATATCAGTGTCAGTAAAAAAAGATTTAAGAGTATAAGGACAGGTAAATCAATTTTCTTTTCATCTATAAGTACGAAACTTAGTTTGATGTTTAAAAATCAAGTTAAAGAGATTTTAATTCCAATTCTTTTGTCCTCACAAGTAACTGGTATTGGGCGGCTCTCGTCATGGGGATATGGTAATATAAAAATAATTTAACTTAATTTTATTAACATAATTTTAGAGGGTAGCGTCATGGGTAGACCCTTAAATATTTGGATTGGAGAAGGTGTAAAACAGAAGCTTGAAGAGTTCTGTATAAAGCATTTTGGCGAACTACTTATGGACAAAATTTATGGAGAAATTGGTAGGTTAGCTATTCTTTATGCGCTGGAGCATGAGAATGATTTTATAAATTACATAAAAAACAAAAAGAGGGAATATAATGAGTAACATTAATTTTGAAAGTAAGGAGGAAGTAAAAAATATGCTTTTAATAAAATTAGATTTGGCTTAGTTGAAGCAGAGGTGATGCTAAAAAGGGAGAATGTAAAATACAAAAAGCGTATCGTTGAAGAAAAGAATAAAATTCTTGTAGAACTCGAAATTGAATAGATTACCTATGCATCTGATAATTTTAGATACTAGGGCTGTTATCGACGGATAATTACTATCAATAAATAGCCAGAAATTAGTTTTACATATATCATTTACGTTTTAGATTTGATGGAAAATGCAAAACGTAGAGAAATAGACCGAAAGTTTGACTTTTCAGTTTTACTAATGTATAGAGCCTTTGAGATGATTATACAGAGACTTCTAATCAAATATGGGATGAATCCGAGAGAGCCAGATTTTGAGTACTTTTCAGTACTTCCGCACTATTTTCGAAATGAGTACGCTCCCTAGACACCAAGATCCGCCTCAATCCTCCATGAATTTTCAAAATTCCCCAATAAAAAATATTCCGCGCACACACCAAAAAGTCATGTGAAAGCATCGTACGCATCAAATATTAGAATAACCAGTAGACA
>JBECUL010000056.1:0-12879 GCA_040225955.1 Candidatus Asgardarchaeum abyssi
GAAAATGATGATACCGTATTGATTATTTTTACAAATGATTTATATTTATACTTATTTTCAAGATATAAGGCTAGTGCATTAAGTAAATTTATAAAGGCTTTGAGACTCTATTATAAACTAAATATGGTTCAACCAACAATAAGTGATCAGGAGCTTGCATGTAAACTATTTGGAAAATATAAGCTTGGAATATCCGACTTAATTAATTTATCCGTGATGAAAAGACTGAAAATTAGAGAAATTTACTCTACTGATACCAGGTTTAAGGATGCTGGAATTAAGGTTATTTTTCACGAATTACAAAAAGAAAAAGAATTTAAAATCTTTATTGATCTTCTTGTAGAAAAAGGCTTTTCTCCAAGTTTTTAGTGATATTAATACTAAAGATAATATTATTCAAGTAGTTCTTTAAGTTGATCTTGAGATGCAGTTGTTGCAGTTCCGTAGCCGACGTAAATTACTTTATCTGGAGATAAAGCTTTGATTATTTCTCTTCTATGGGTTATCATTATTAGTGTTATTCCGCTTTCTCTTGCAAGTTTAGATAGCTTCCTTGCGACACGCATGGCTGTCAATGTGTCTAAATGTGCAGCAAATTCGTCAATTAGTAATACATTTGGTTTTTCTGCCAACAATGAGGCCAACCTAGCTCGTTCTTTTTGCCCAGTAGATAATTCATAGAAGGTTGCACGATATAGGACAGCATCACTTAGCCCTGTTTTATTTAAAATTTCAACTGCTATATCTATGTCGTTTAATTTATTATACATATGTTCCAGTATTGATTCATTTCCAAATACTGGCTCTATTTCACCTGGTAGTAAGATAGATGGTTTAACATTCTTAGGAACTATTATTTCTCCAGAATCCAATGTAAACTTTGGCTCCTTGATATTCTTCATAGCCCCATAAATAAGTCGGAGAAGAGTTGTTTTTCCAGCACCTGAGGCTCCTATTATTACAACAACCTCTCCTGGTTTTATCTCAAGATTTACATGCCTGAGGACCAACCTTTGGATTATTCTGAATTTCACACCAAATGATCCTAATACTTGTCGTATCTCTGGATTCACTTTTTCTAAAGACAAAACATTTTCATAAGCTTTTGTTACGTTTTTTAGCAAAATTGGAGCGGATATCTTCTCCACAGTGCCATATTTCGATATACATAACCGGCCTTGGTGCTCCCTAGCAACTGGATCTTCCTGTAAGAATTTGCTTAAAAGAGCTTCTGCGGATTTTGAAAGAGGATAAAAGAGAACTGGTCTGCCAGAACGTGTATCCCAAAGATACTTAAACCCAACTTTTTCAAAGAATGGATTATATTTGGCCATCATTGCAATTGTTTCAACTATCTCTTTTTTCTTTCTCATTTCTGGGACTCTGCGTGCACTTATCCATTTTATAGCCTCTCTAACCGCAACTTGCCCTAACCCATCGGAACGATAATCAGGGTGTATAACAACCCTCGCAATTCTTGCTCCGGCAGTATTAGCAGTTCTTATTGCTTGTATTCTAGCCTCTTCCCATATTTTTGCTCGACTGACAGCTTTAGTGTATTTTTTAGTGAGCTCCTTTAATTTATCTCTAAGTACTTTTTCGGGCCAGAATGGGGGATTGAACCAATCCTCAGGAAATATTTTTTCTCGAATATCCCTTATTATCGTACCATCTGGTAACCGTCTATGCATTTTTGGAATTGGAGGGTCTACTCTAACATAACCAACTATTTTTGGCTCATAAGGTTGCCTACTTAATAATTCTAATACCAGAAATCGGGAAGCTGGTGTGGATCCTTTAATCTCAAATATATGAATATCTTTATCCGTTTTACACTTTGGGCACTGAGGCTTAGTATTGCTAGGTATTAATTCATCACATTTTTCACAACGCCAAACTGCAATAATTGCCTTTTCAGATGCATAGTGAAATTGCTCAAGCTGGGCTATCTCTTCGTAATCAGATTCATAAACAGCCTCTCGTGCATAAATTTTGTAAGAATAAATTTCTCTGCCAAGAACCGGATCAACCCTCGGTATTGATATCGTCTCCTCAAACGGCGGCCACACCGGAAATATTTCCTCTCCATAATATTTCCATAGTTCATAAGACTTAAAGTCGAGAATTAATTCATTTTTAATCTTTTTAGGACTTTTTAGTACTTTGAGCTTAATTTTTTCTCCTGTTTTAAACCATTGAGCAATGTTTCCAGACATATATAATGATAATACAGTATTGTTAACCTTTACCTCTAAAATTCCAAACCATTTATGCTTAAAACGAGGAATCTCAGATCCTACAACCTCACCCTCATACTCAGTATTAACTTTCAGCATTATAGTCACCTATTATAATCATACTATCTATTATTAAACGACAAGACTAATTGACGCAATAAAATATTAAAAACTTTTATACATATTTACTGGTCTTATCAAATCTAAATCTTGTCTAAGAGGTTATACAAAAACTCTTTTATCTTGTATAAAATTATCAATTTTCGAGGGATCTCTATATGACAAAAATTAATGTGAATGACCTACTCAAAGTATTAAATAATCCTTTTAGAAGACAAATACTCTACAATGTTGCAAAATATGAACGGATAAAATATAGTGATCTCATGAGGCTAATGAATCTAGACCCTACTAGAAGTAGTGGTTGGTTTGCGTACCATCTTAGGCTCCTAATCGATGTAGGTCTTCTTAAGAAAGAGGAAGAAAATAATTTTGTGTATTATTCATTGTCGGATGCTGGAAAGAAGACAGTTCTATTTCTGGATGAAGTGGGCAGGGAGATGTCGTTTTCATATACTATTATCAATTTCTTTGAAAGGCTTAGCTTATTCAATCAAGTGGAGGCTTGCTGGGGTTTAATATTTCTCTTATATTTTCTATCGCTTATTCGCCTACCATTAACCTACCATTAAAGGTGCTAAATCCCCTTTTTAATTACCTTGGCTATTTATTATTAATACTATTTATAGCTATCGAATCTCATCTCGCATATAAAACTCGCTCCTCCGCATATTTTCTTCTTCTAAACATCTATTGGCTTTTCCTTAAACCGCCGAAGTGGAAAGAACTGAGTGTGATTGTAATATCTGGTATATTAAGTGCTATAACCTTTGACGTTTACTTGTCAAAAAGTCAAAATATATACCTATTTACAACAATAGCTCTTCTTTTAATATCTGCAATTGTAACTTCTTATGTTGTTGCAGAAGATAGAAAATCTATCTCATAAGATCACTTTTTGACAAAATCCTCAAGGAAAATGATATCAATATCAAGCGGTCTCTTATCAATTTCTCTTTGCAATTCTCTCTCCTTTTTAGCAAAAACAGCAGCTGCTTTTATCTTTTTAGCAAGCGCTATTACAAATGAATCCGCTAGCGATATTGCTCGATAGCATTTAATTCTTCCTCCTTCTTGAGGTGAAACATATAGATTAATAATACACTCTGATTCATGTAACTCTTTAATTTTTGTGTCAGCCTCTTCTAAACCAAGATTTCTGCAGAGGATATAATATAACTCGGCTAGTGCAATATCTGTTGTGTAAACATCATGTTCACTACTTTGCGCTAATTCTAATGCATACTTACCTATCTCTGTGCCATAAACAATCTCTACAAGTACACTCGCATCATAAACCAGCTTTTTTAAATTTTTCAAGACGCTCTTCCTCCTCACGTCTTAGTTCTTGTAGCTGTTTATACGCTTCTCTGATATCTCGTCCTTTGAGGCATCCAAAAAAACTCATTAACTTATCCTTATTTTTCCTTTTTCTTAATAGAAATCTAATTGCTTCATCTATACTCACTTTTCTGCCAAGCTCTAATTGCAGTTTTGCTGCTAATTTTAATAGTCTGATTTTTGTATCTTCACCAACTTGTATAGTAACCATAATATCACCATATGTCAATTAACATAAAATGTCAATAAAAATATTGTGATTTTCTATATTGATATTCGCATTGTATGTATGCTCTAATTATTTTTGAAGGTTATTAAAAATCAGTGACCGGGATCATCATCATTGCAAAGCTCAGAATAACGGGCTCTCATCCCTTAATAGAAAGTATTAAACTTGTATTCTTAAATGTTTTCACGAGGCAACTAACTAAAACTTATTAAGTATTGTCTTATAATCGAAATAACGAATATCTTTAGAGGAGAAATTAAGCATGTATCAAAAAATCATACCAATGTTTCTTATAGAAAATGTAGATGAAGCCATCAAATGGTATAAGGATGTATTAAATGCGAAGATCCAAGCAACAGACCCAGAAAATCCACCATTTGAATGGGCATCTCTTTTGCTAAATGATGTTGAAATTATGTTTGCGGACAAGAGATCTGCGGTGAAATGGTATTCTGAAGATGTCCCAATAGGAGATAGAATTTAAAGAGTTTGCAATAAAAGACCCTTTTGGAATTGTTTTGATATTTGCACAAACATTGAAGAAATAAGTTCAAGTGTTATAAGAAGAGAACAGAAGTTATTCTGCTTATTCTGCTTATCCTCTCTTCAACTAAATTAAAGCTTATTAGTGAATAAGTTCATAGAGTTAAGTGTAAAGGAGTTTTATGTATCATTCGCGAAAATAGATAACATCGATGATGCATTAAATATATTTTCAAAATATTAAAGAAGAATATATAACACTGCAACTTTCGTTTATACGATGCTTATATGAAAGTGAGCTATCGAAAATAATACTCAATCAAGAGATAAGTTAATGAACTAAAGCTATTCGAATAATCTTACCACTTTCATCAAACTCTATCTTTACCTTACTCTTCAAACTCTTCTCATACTCTTTCTTTAATAAATCCCATACTCCGTCATCGTATACAACAATCCCATATTCTAAAGCTTCTACTATTGTGGTATCAACATCTCTTAGCGCTTTCCACAAATCCTCAACAGTATAAGGCTTTGGGTCTATTATGCCAATATTTTTTGCAAGAAGAACTTTTTTTAAGTCCTGTTCATCCTCTATAATAATCACTAAATCTAAATCACTTGAAAGGCTCCATGCCCCCCTTGCTCTAGAACCTATTACAACAACAGCTCTTAATTTAACCTCCCTACTTTTTAAATCCTTTAAGAAATCCTCTAGAATTTCTTCGGCATATCTTCCATTCCAAATTACTCCAAATTTTGACACAACTTCTCAACCTCTTTCCATATCTTTTTCATCATTTCAATACATCTCTTGGCCGTACACTCATCGTACTTTATCTTAAATCTACGGCTTGCATCAGGATATCTCGAGGCATAGTAATGAATTGTAAGTTCGCGAAGGGGCTCTTCATTAATAGTCACGCCTAAAATCTCAACCTCGTATTTTTCCTCAATAAGTTTTAGTAGGCCGACAATATCATGCGTTGGAGCAAAAATCCCGACTTTTATAGCTAAAGCTTTAAGCAATTTTTCAATAGCTTGTTGAGAATGATAACAAGCTTCTCTCCACTTTCTATGAGAGAATCTATCTATTGCCTCCTCCTTATCCTCTTTTGCATATCTAAACCAATCAATCCAATCATTACCCTTTAAGCTAGGCAAACGAGACCCTCAATCAAAAATCACTAAATATTGTTATATTAATTTTATTAGCCCAATCCTATAAATAGTCAATGACTAAAAGTGATTTCTCGTGCGATAATCAAGCGCGTTAAATTATAAAAGATAACTTAAATCTTTTTATAATTTCAATTTTATATTCTTCCTTAGCTATATATCTTGATTACTTTGGAGCACATGCCTTGAAATATTTTTTCCAATCAATCTCTGTCATCTGTAATACATTTCCATCAGGGTCTTCGAAAAGTAGGATGCGACCACCCCAGAGTGTCTCTTTTATTCCTTCAATAATTTTTACGCCATTCTGCTGCAAAATTTTGTATGCATGATCAATACTTTCAACTAAAAAGTTTATACATGGCTCTCCTTTTCTTGGTTTTTCTATACCACCCCATGTTTTCAATCCTATTTCGACTCCACCACAATCAAACCCAGCATAGTCCTCGAATTCGTACTTTTTCTGAAGCCCCAAAACATTTTTATAAAAATCAACAGCTTTTTTTAAATCCTTAACGGTTAAGGTTATATCCCAAATTCTTCTAATCATGGTATTGTTCAACCTACCCATCAATTTATTTTTTCTTATTGATTTTAATTACATAGTTTAAGTTGTACATCGAGATATTTAAAATTTGGTCTAAAGAAACCCACCACCCCTCCTCCCTAATTCATCCCACATTGAAATGCGAGGCCCTCTTAGCGACATTTTGTAAACGATTTAACTAACTTATTTGGAAAATACTCTTGAAATAACCAATTTATTATTTTTGTAAAAATTAATATTTAGGAAATAAATATAATATAGAGCCTAATGATGCACTGGCGATCGTGATTATGAATCGGTATAAATGTAATGAAATATATACATTTGACGGCAATTTTAGAGATACCAGATATCGAAAAACCATTATTAAATGAGGAATACTCTAAGTTTGGATAAATACTCCAAATACCTGATGTATCACAATTTAGAACTAAATATGATGAATATTAACATCTTCCTGCGTAGTACTCTATAAAGACTGTGGTGCTTTTCTAAATTTCCAGTCACTTTCAAAAAAATTATATATTGATATATATATGTAAAAATGGTGAAAAATGTGGCAAAGACTATAGCTGTTTCGGATGAGGTATATGAGCTACTCAAAAGATTTAAATTGCCAGGAGAAAGTTTTAGCGATGCAATTAAAAGAGCTATAAAGCGAGGGGGACGATTAATGGACATTGCCGGCACCAAGACAATAACTAAAGAAGAATGGGAGCTTGTAGAAAAAGCTATGAAAAAAATTAGAGCAATAGAGATAGAAAAGAAAAAGGAACTAATTAAGAAAATGCAAAGCGAGTGATCTCAAATGTGGATTTTCGATACAACATTTATTATCGACCTAATAAACTCTGATCCAGGTGCAATAAACAAAGCAAAGGAGATAGATGAATCTCCTTCTCTTAAAGCGATTTCCGTCATAACAGTTCAAGAATATCTCAGAGGGATATACTACTTATTTTCAAAAGATGAAAAGATTCTGAATGAGAAACTAAGAAGAGCTGAGAAAGAGTTATCAAACTTTGAAATTCTTCCGATTGATTATTCAATTGCGAAGATAGCTGCTGAGATAGATGCTAAGCTTCTTATGAATGGGACTCCAGTAGATACAGCTGATGTTCTTATAGCCGCAACAGCTATTAAGTATGATCTTACGCTTGTTACCAGAAATGTGAGGGATTTTGAAAAAATTAAGAAAGTAAAAGAGCTTAAAATAGAAACATATTAATTTAATAATTAAGATAAATATGAATGCAACTCATAATCTTCATTATACCTAGCTATATGAAGTATAAACTCTATGGTAATTAAACATAGTAATAAGAAAATTTTCCTGCAAGTACAATAATTATTTTTCTGACAACATTGAAATACAAGAAGTATTTATATTGCCTCCTATACTATATTTTTCGGTGATATGATTGATTTCAGAAATTGTTGTTAAAGTTGGTAAGAAAGGTGAAATATACTTTCCTAGCAAGTTTAGGAAAATGATTGATCTCAAACCCGGTGATAAGGTTAGGCTTAGAATCGAAGGAAAGAAAATTATTATTGAGAAAGAGAAGGATATTGAAGATCTCCTTGGAGATTATGTTCTGAAAATAAGTATTGATGAGGCTGAAAAATTAGTGAAGATGCCCAAAGGGAGGCAGGAATTATTGACTGAAAAAGAGTAAGCATATTATTTGGATACTACATATATAATTCCTCAATATAAGATATATTTTTTGAATATTTAAAATTCAATATAAAAACTTTAGTTCTGATTAAGAACTAAAAATTTAAATATTAGTTCCATAAGAGAACCTATATATGGAAGAATTATTATTAATTTTAAATGAATGGTGGACCGAAGGAGAAATATCTGAAGAAAAGGCTAAAGAGTATAAGCGGACAATATTCCAACATGTAACGGATACTTTCATGAATTATAGACAGATTGTTATTCTAACCGGACTAAGACGGGTAGGGAAAACAACACTAATGTTCCAGATTATAAAGAAACTAATTGATAATGGTGTAAATCCAAAAAATATCCTTTACTTCAGTTTCGATGAAAGGATAGAGGACCCATTACTAATTTTCAAATTCTACGAAAAGATAACTAAAGTGAACTGGAAAAAAGAAAAAATATACGTGTTTCTCGATGAAATTCATAAACTGGAAGACTGGAGCACAAAAATAAAAATATTATACGACAACATGCCAAACATAAAATTGTGCGTCTCTGGATCTGCAAGTCTGATGTTAGAAGAAGAGGCAACTAAAAACTTGGCCGGCAGATACTTTCTAATAGAAGTCGAACCACTATCACTAAAAGAATATGCAGAGCTATACTTCAACAACAGAATAGATAACTACTACCTCTGGAAACCAAGATTGGAAGCGATTTTCGAAGATTTCATACTAAAACCATTCCCAGAAATCGTGAAATGGACCGATAGACAAAAAATAAACGAGTACATCAGAACATTAATCATAGAGAAAATAGTGAAATCCGACATACCCCATATCTTCCAAAAAGTAAATATTAAACTAATATCAACACTAACAAACATATTCTTAAAGGATATAGGCTCAACACTAAACATAACAAGCCTAGCTAAAGAGCTCGGCGTACACAAATTAACACTGTTGAACCACCTGTACTACCTGGAATTCGGAAAAATGTTTAGAATAATAAAAAACTACAGACCATCAATAAGAGCTGAATCAAGAAAACTGATGAAAATATACCCATACCACCCATCATTAAGCCTAGCACTGTACCCAGAAACAGAAAAGGGGAAAATCATAGAAAACTTGATCCTATCATACGGAAAATATAACAAATACTGGCGAAAAGGAGAAAAGGAAATCGACTTCCTAAAAATAAACAGCACAATTATACCAATAGAAATAAAATATAAGCCGAAAATCAAAAACGAAGACCTAAAAACAATGAATTTCTTCCTTAAAAAGTATAACCTGAAAAAAGGAATTGTGTTCTACCAAGGAGATGATAAAACAATAAAACTAAATGACAAAAATATAAAACTCCGCTCAATAACTCACTTCTGTTTCGATCCTCTTACATTAAAATCAAGGGATATAAGCTCATGTTAAGACTTAACTTGAATAGAGTATCATCTATTGTTTAACTTCGAGGTTTTTTAACTAAGTTAATGATGTGGCGACGCTATATACATTTAAAAGAATTATGCAATCAAAGATAGGGCTGAGATGCATCTCCATAATTTTTCGAAAGCACTATTCACACTTAAAAAGAGTTTAATAAATTATGAAAACATAAAGATATAAGATTGAAAGGTCATTATCAGTTTCACCGTTACCAGTGGCGTCATATTATGTTATTTTACCTCCTTTCTTACACCGTATGTTTCATCATAAAATACTTCTACAATAGGGAATCCTCTTTCTACTGGTCTTTTAATAGAAACATCCATCCAGATCGGAATAGAAACGGTGTATTCCTTTATTTCAGCAAATATTTTTCTCTTTTGTATATATGATATCTCTCTCCCTATCTTTTCATATAGTTTCTCTATATAATCCCTATAAATGCTTGGTATAACAAGTCTTGTGAATTCTTCTCTGAATTTAAGAAGTCTTTGAGCAAATTCATCATTCACAGGCCAAGAATACAGGAAGTTTGTATATTCACTCCAAGTTTCTAGTAAGTTATATATCTCCCTTCGTTTTACTCGTGAGAGATGAGCTATTTTATCATATTCGTCTATCAATTGGAGCTCATCCGTCAATTCATTTCCTTCTAACTCTTTCAAAAGATTCCAAGTATTTGTAACATCTTCCTTATCGTATGGATATCCCTTCTTAATATTTATTTCAGACGGAAAGACAATCCAAACGTTTACCTCCTCTGTTTTGTTCTTATACCTGTTTACTCTGCCAAATCTTTGAACAAGCGACTCTAAAGGCGCACATTCAGTAACCATAAAATCGAAGGAGATGTCAAGAGATACTTCAATAACTTGTGTAGCAACCAAAATGAAACTTTTCCCTTCTCTTATCCAGCTGTTAATTTTGTCCTCCTTTTCACATCGATGTTTATAAATAAAACGAGAATGCAATAATTCTGTATTTAATTCTAACCCTAACTCTGATGTTAAGTTTCGTAGTTTTTTGAATACTTTTTGAGACTTTTCTACTGTATTGCATACTATAGCCATTCTAAATGGCTTTCTGCTTGATTTGTAAAGCTCAATAATATCTTCAACAATGTCTAAAACATCTCCCGCCACAACTCTAAACATAACCCTTCTTCTGTTCTTAAATTCTTCATCTAGCCATATTTTTTCAACTCTTTCTAATAGTTTTTCAAAATGCTCTCTAAGTACAGATGGGAAAGTTGCGGACATTATGCATATTCTTAGATCATAAATCTGAGAAAATTTTTCAAGAAAGTAGGAAAGGATATATAACATATTCTGGGAAAAAGTATGAACTTCATCGAAAATAATCACCGAGCCTCTTAAATGAGGACGTTTCATGAAGTATTTTCCTACCTGAAGAAATGTTAATAACAGCTGATCAAGCGTAGTAATAATAACAGGTTTAACAAAATAAGAAGAGAGCATCAATTCTCTGAAATCGTTCTCTTCTTTTTCGTTCCCCCTCTTTATAGTTTCTACATCGGCATAATAGAAAAATTCTCCAACATTCTCTTTTCCAAAGAAAGCACAAAAGTCGTCATAAAAACTTTTTATTGAGGTAATTGTAGGTAAAACATAAATTATTCTTGAGCCTTTACTTATCGCATACGAGAGCGATGCTGCTGTCTTTCCCCATCCTGTTGGAGCTCGAATAAGTAAATTTGTATCAATTTTGCTTAAACTTAATTGTGTTTGAAGGTCTTTATTTCTAACTCTAAGTTTCTTCTTCTGGATTTTTTCTAGAATCCATGCTTTTAAATCTTTAACATTTTTATTCAGGTTGCTTATCTTGAAATTTGTCAAATTATTCGCTGAGAGGATATCTGCAAGTTTAAAAAGTCCATAAGTATCAACAAAATTAACCTTTGAGGAAAAATCAAGCTTAGGAACAACTTTATATAGATTTCTTTGCCAATTTTTCATTTCATCATCAATCCACTCCTTCTTACTTTCAGTGGCCTCTTCTTTTACCCTTAACACGTCACTATCTTCTACTCTTGTGAGATATCCATGATGCTTAAGTATAAATAAAGGAAGAAGAGGATACTTTTCTATTTTTTCTTTGTCTTTTTCGAAAAGCATGAAAACCGAATAAGGAGAGTGAAGAGGATTTGTTTTGTTATTTATATTCCAAGTATTCTTAAGCTTTCCCATGTCGTGATAATAACAAAGAGCTTTAGCAAATTCTTTGTATTCATGTAAATTATAGAATTCGAGAAAACAGAGAATAAATTTTTCACATTCTTTGATGTGCTCAATCAATTTTTTCCCTTTATGAGATTCTTTACTCCAAACTTCCCTTTCTAAATCGTTCAACATCGTTTGCATCCCACACAGCTATACCGTTTACCGTTTTTATCGGCTCTTTAACTTTAAATTCAACTTTAAAGCCTTGATAAAAGAAAGTGTTTAAATATAGCACTCTTAATATTTTGCCCCCCTTTTCTACATATGAAAGACCAGTAATGATATCCACTGGAATCATTCCTCTTGCTTCTGCTTTTTTCATAAACCTAGCATTGTTTTCGTTTTTAATGTCTTTTAGGAAATAGTCAGAAATTCCTCCATAAATGTCAAATTCAAAATCTCTCCTTTTGATTCTTCTTTTTAGTTCCATAATTAATTCATCTTTTGCATAAACACCAATTCTAAAACGTGGTTCGATTAGAAACTCAAAGTCTTCCACCGTTCTTATAAACATTTTGTTTTCTTCATCCCATGCCATTAAAGTGGCTTTTTCGGAAGCTATTCCTCTGAAATCGCATAATTCTGCCCCTACAGTAAGATTATTGTCTTTAGCAAAATCACATAATTCTTCTCTTTCTACACCAAATATTGCGCCAATAATCCCCCAGATAACTGTTGGAGGTGGTAAAAAATAACTTGATCTAAATTTCTTTGTTTCGTGTCGTTTAAAATGCGCTGTAAAAAAAGATATTAAGAAGGTATGTGACTCCATGCTTATGCACCTAATAGATACTTTGTGACTCCCTCTATTACCTCATCTATCTTTTGAGGACTAAGAACTTCAATCGATTCTAATATATCAACTTTCCTCTTAAGTTCTTCAATTCTTTCTTTTAACTCTTCGTTGTTTGATTTTTTCAGTTCTTCTTCGAGTTTCTTTATTTCCTCCTTGTATTTTTCAATTCTTAATTTAATCTCTTCATTTAATGCATGTTCAAAATCTACTATCGTAATCCTTTCTTCATCTTCAAGAAAGCATCCTAAATCTTCAATTTTATCAAGATTTAAAACTACTTTTCCATTTTTAATCTTGTAATCTATATGGGCAAATAATGGAAGTAAGCGTTCTGTAGGTAAAATAACTACATAGTAATAATGTGGCTGATGTAAGTTTGTTGCCGACCTTGGGAATGTATATCTTTCCTTTAGTAATACTTCTAGAAAAGCTTTTAATCTACTCTTTCTTCCATAAGTTTTCTTAGAATTTTCAGTTGGCTCAAATGGTAAGTAATAGAATTTCTTTCCATTCTGCATTTCTGTCACTAATACTCATAGTTATCATTGCAGATATTGTAAATCAGATAAATTTTCTTTCCTATATTG
>JBECUL010000057.1:0-12823 GCA_040225955.1 Candidatus Asgardarchaeum abyssi
ATCGGTAAATAATACGTATGATGAAAAAAATCTTTTCGTCGGCTATTTCATATAACATTGTTTTAATCAACAAAGCAGGGTCTGATACTTTATTTATAGTGATAACATATAGAACAACTTTTTGATTACAAAAAAAGTCATCTTATCTGTCAGAAGTCTAAGAATTAGCGATATGTTTTCATTCACTAGATAATACATTAGATATGTATAGTTTAGTCCCTACTTTATCAACTGGGGTTAAGGTTCTTTTAATAAGTAAAAATCGTAAGTTGGTGAAACGTTTTGAAAGATATAATGAAAAGAAGTATAGCCATTTTACTAGTTCTATTGTTTGCATCATCAACGTTTTTCCTTGCAATACCAAATCTTCCTATGGTAGATTAGACATTTTTCTTCTTAAATCCCAGATTCTTTAAGAGTTTTTCCAACTCGTCATTCTTAACAGTAAGTTCTATTTCTAGCTCTGGAAAATCATCGTTCACAAAAGTTACATCCTGTTCTATATCGTCAGGGCTTTCTTCCTCGAACCAAGCTTTAAATTTCGAAATTACGATTTTTCTTCTTTCTTCGTCTAACTCATAAATTGTTGCATCTATATTTTCGTCGCTGTTGACAAATTTTAGTATTTTATCGATAATCTCATCTTTGTTCATTTGAATCACCTCAATTAAAATTGAATTGTATGTAGGAAATCATTAATGATTTTAAATTTTTTGCCAATAGTAGTACAAAATTCAATATATACTGAACATTTCAATAGTTATAAAGGGAAAAATCAAATATTTTTGCAATAAGATAATATACTAATGAAGTATAATTTATGTTGTATTTGATAATTAATCTTTGTTGCTGAAAAACAAAAAAATTCATATGTATGAACATTTTATTAATACTATCAATGCATATAATACATTGCTCACCGCTCTTTTGGGAACAAACAAGGAGGAACTACAATGCTTGACTTAATCTCAATGATCATAAGCTATTGCTTAGCTCTGTATTTACCATTCTTAGCGTTGCTCTCGATACTCTACAAAAAACCAGAGAAGGCAGAGAAAAGAGCGGGAAATGTTGAATTTGTTATAGTTACTATTGGAACTGAATCTGTTAGAGACGCTCTTTTTGAAACACTAGATAGAGTAACAAATATGTTTGCCGAATACAAGATATATGTTCTCACAGAGGAGTATGCCTCACTGATTCCTGAAATAAAAAGATATCCCGTAGATGTTGTTATTGTTCCGAGAAGCTATACTTGCAAAGCAAAATATAAGGCTCGGGCTTTAAATTATTTTGTTGAAACGCGAGTTAAAGAAAATATGTGGTACGTTTTTCTGGATGATGATAGTTATCCTCTGGATGATAACTTCCTTTACGAATTACCTATATTTGAGAAAAAAGGTTATGTCGCAGGAAACGGTATATTAATCCCGCGAAGGGGAAGATCTAAGTTAACTTATCTTGCAGATTTTCTGAGAACTGCTACAGATTTACTTTTCCTACGATTCACACTTGGTGTTTTAAGACGACCATGGTTATTTGGACTGCATGGTGAGCTACTAATTGTTAAGGGTTGGGTGCTTAAAGAGATAGGATTTAATTTTGATTCCATAGCTGAGGATTCTCGTTTTGCTGCTGAGATTTTTAGAAAGAAATATAGAACATTTCAAACCACCACTGAAGTCTCAATATTATCCCCTAATAGCGTAAGTGCTTTCTGGAGGCAGCGTGCCAGATGGATCAGAGGGATTCTTCATGACGTTAAAGAATATCCATCCCCCCTAAGAGAAATAACTCTTATAACCATGATTTTGTGGTTTCCAAGCATTTTTGGATACACATTCTTAATCCTAGATACTATTAATATCCTCTATAGTATTGCATTATATATACAATCTCTGGCTACTATAACAGTTCTCTATCATAATGTAAACTCGATTCTTGCATTTTTCTATTCCTTAATCATAAATTCGTCGGTAAAGCAAAGTGCAATGATTCCACTTTCCTTCATAATCCGAAATATAACACCTGCCAGATTATGGTTGATATTTCTTATAATCACCTACTTTATTGGGGGTCGTGGAAAAGATAAAATCCTTGTTGTTGTATGTCTTTATATTGTGGCCCTTATTGAATTTTTAGCACCACTTTATGCCTTGCTATTTTATAAAGGCGGATTTGTTGTTATTAACAAAAATATAATGGAAAGACGAATCGCGCTTTGTGAGTTAAATTTCGAACCGGAATATCTTGATCTATTTGCTACTTATAACTACAATGTTAAGAAAAGCCTATTGTAAGCCATAATATATGTAAGACCATCTTGTTTATTTTTTCGTAAAACCGTTTTTTAAGGGAATTCAAAAAATTAAAATTATTTAGCAAGCAAATATTATTAATTGAATATCCCTTTGTAGAAAATTCATAGATAAAGATGGTGAATATATGCCAGAAGGAGAATTTTTCGTACCAAATATGAATGTAGAAACTTTTCTACCCATCATTGAACGGGTCTTGACACTAAATAAATTTAAAGTGAAGCAGAAAAAGAAAACAAAGCAAGGGGGTCTCTTTGTTAAGGCCATTTGGGGTAGTAGATTTAAGTCTCATCTCATGAGAAGCCTTATACCTTTTGCTGATTTCTTTAAGGGAGCTCAGCGTGCTGGATGCGAAGCCTACTTGAGGGAAGTGCCAAATGGATTAACGTTGAGAATGGCTGTAGTTCCTTATACCGAATTGTTTGATCAAAGAGAAGTGTTTTTGCTTTCACAAGGCATTATTGAAAAATTCACTGATAACCGCCTGACAAATGAGTTATGGCAAAATATACTTAATGGCCTATTATCAAGCGGAGTTCAGTTGTTGCCCTTATCAGCAATGCAACAAGCTCCAGCGTCTCCACAAGCACCTCCAGCTCCCACAGCTCCTGTAGCAGGCACTATAACATGTCCAATTTGTGGTGCTAGTAATCCTGCTGATGCCAAGTTCTGTGCAAGTTGCGGCCACAAGCTAAAATAAAATAACTAATTTATTTACTGGGGAGTGTTAAATCCCTTAGCAGCTGTGTTATTGTGAAGTATATAGTCTCTACTGCTTCATTTAGTTTATCATCTGAGTTATCAACAACGAGCAGACTTAAATTTTTCTTATATTTTTCTTCAGCCATTTCCAAATACTCTCGTGCTATTGGAACATAAGCATTTTGCACACGCAGTGCATGCTGTAGTGATTCATAAATCTCTTTATTCTTTTTCTCGGCTAATCTTCGCTTAAGACTCTCCTCATCAGCTTGCAGAATAACAGTTAATTGTGGAGGCGGAAGTAATAACTGTAACTGTAATAAAAACTTATACGGAACATTATCCAATTTCCCGTAAACTAATCCACTTAGAACATACCGGTCAAAAATAAGAATGGCATCACTCTTAGGCTCCCATTCTAATATCTCATTATAAAACTCCAATCGATTTGCTGTTTGGAGAAGCTGAAAAACTACTGCATCATTCCAATCAAATTTTGGTAATTGAAGCATCTTATTTATAATCCCGCCTATATCAGTCTTCCTATTTGGAAAAGGTATCACTTTAACCTTTAATCCCTTTCTTTCTAAAAGTCTAGCGAGTTCATTTGAAACTGTCGTTTTTCCAACTCTATCTGTTCCTTCAATTTGTACTAGCATTGGTCACACCATGAGAAGATAAATACTTAAAGAGATTAAAACATTCTACCTTTTAAAGCTAACTATAATCATTTCTGACAATGCTCGCAAACAAAAGTCTTTCGACCGTTAGGCTGCTGTCTATAAAACTTAATCGGAGTCCCGCAAATGAAACATGGTTTATTATAACGATTATATACCATGAGCATCGGTTTAATCCTTTCATGTCTCATACGTCTTTCAAAAAACTCTTCGCTTAGCTCCTTCGAGAAGGAAACGATACGCTCAACCTCTAATATAGACAAATCCTTAACCAGTCTATCCGGATGCACACCAGCTCTAAAGAGTATTTCATTTCTCAATATATTACCTATGCCTGCAATTACTCCTTGGTCCAATAATACATCACCTATTTTCCGATTTTTGTGTTTAAGGATCAACTTAATAGCCTTTTGAGGATTCCAATCTTTTCTCAATGGGTCAGGTCCTAGTGACGAGACTAAATTACGAATTACCTTACCTTTATAATCTATTTCAACAATTGGTGCATTATAAACCACAATCTTCTTCGTCTCTAATTGAATGAATAGCCTTACTTGACTTTCAGGTTTTGCTAACTTCTCGGATAGAGAATAGATGTGAATTGATCCATACATCATCAAATGCAATCTTATCGCATAGTCCCCTACAATAATCACTATGTTCTTGCCAAATGTTTCAACATCTTCTATCTTTTTTCCAATCAACTTTTTTAAATCAACTCTAGCAAGCTTGCTTTTAGTCTCAATATTCGTAATACTTTCATCATTTGCAACCGTCTTAATTCGTATCGCTTGATATTTTGCTGTCGGGCCTTCAGTCATTTTCAAACCTCTTTTATAAAAAAAGAAGAAAATAAAACAGAATTATTACTCGGCTTTCAACATAATTATCCTGTTATTGCTGACGAAAAGCGCTTCTTTTCCTAAGAATTTTCTATCGATGAATGTTATCCCTATCTCGTCCCAGTGAAGTACTTCAATGTCATCTCTCTTCTTAACTTGGCCATCAATGTCTAGGTACCAGATAGATATGGATTTCTTGCCTGATCCCTTTTTAAGAGCTTCAACATGCGGAAAAGACATAAAATCACCTGCATAATGTCGCTTACATGGAAAATCTATATTATGTAAGGCTAATAAAATTTTATTTTAGAAATAGTCACAATGAATGTAAAATATAATTATCTGTGTATTGACAACATTTACTTATATTAACGGAATCTTTATTTCACATTTGAGAATGAGTGATATAATGTTATTTTTAGTCCTAAGAGCTAAAAAATGTTAGTGAATCATTTATATAAATCATCATCTTCAGACATCATCTTTATTTTCTAAAAAATGCTTTGTTGACCAAAACATTGTTATATTGAAGTTATGAAATCGGAATTTAGAGCAAGTTATTATGATATCGCATATAACACATTTATCAGCGATACTATTATAACATTACGCAACCATTCATTGAATTGTTCAACAAAGTACTAAAAAAGTAATATTTTTATTACATTGCCAAGATTTAGTTTATGAAGAGGGATATTTTTATGAGTAGCGTAGTGAGTTTTAGAGTAAATAAAGAAATAAAAGAAGAAATGAAAAAACTTAAGCATATAAATTGGAGTGAATTACTAAGGCAGGTTGTAATTAAAAAATAGAGGAAGAAAAAATCAAGCAACAAAAGAATTATGATAGAATTAGATTAGCTGCTAAAAGAACAGATGAACTAAGGAGAGAAATTAAAGGCTGGTTATCCACAGAGGAAATAAGAAGGTGGCGAGAAAAACTATGATTAGAGTCGTACTAGATGCTTCTGTGATCGTGAAATGGTTCGTTAAAGAAATATACTCAGACATTGCATTAAAATTAAGAGAGGATTACTTAAAAGGAAAAATAGATATCATAGTACCATCATTAGTGTATTATTCGTCCTAAATTTCGTCCTAAAATTATTCCTAAATAAATATATGAGAGTTCTACCTTCTTCATAATTATTATACAAAAAGAAGCTAAAATCTCTATAAAACTTCTAAAATTGGTTTTATACTATCTCCCTTTATGACAACATGGCTGTTTTTCGCAACTTCTTCAGATTCGGGGTTAAAAGATATTGCCAACTCGACTTTTTTAAAAACACGAATATCATTAAGTCCATCTCCGACTGCAGCACAATTGCTTAGCGTGTATCCATGTTTCCTTGCAAAGTTCTCTAAAATTCCATCCTTCTCATCAAACCTAACCTTCACAATAATATCTCCAGTTATGATACCATCCTTAATAACAAGCGTATTGCCAACCACATAATCAAAACCAATTTCGTATAGTCTATCCTTTATAATATCAAGACCACCAGTTATAACAACTAACATATACCCCTTTTTCTTCAACTCAGAAACAGTCTCTTTTAAGCCGTCAACAAAAGGAATTCGATCAATAATCTTCATGAAAGCCTCATATGTTATGCCTTTCCACAATCCAGTATCCAACCTCGCCCACTCGTCATAGTCTATTTTCCCTTGGAAGTACCACTCCTTGTAAGTTTTTGCTTTTTCCCAAACTCCTAACTCTTCATGAACATATTGCCACATACTTGCTGCCTTAGTTAGGGTTCCATCTAAGTCAAACATTATAATCTTCACTCTCTTAGCTTTCTCACGTACCAAGCTTCTGTCTACGTTATAAATTACCTCTGACATCTTGTATCATTCCATACAGCTTTAAACCAAATAACACCTAATCGAATAAAAAATTTCCTATTATTATTTACTTTCTTTTTTAAAATCTATTATGAGATTTTAATATAAAAAATAAGAATTTGTTAAATAACGAAATAGTTAAATCATGTAATCATTATATTATTAAATATAAGATTATGTTGTGATAGAGATGTCAAAATACGCTACTATCACCATTACACGTAAAGTAAAAAAAATACTTGAGAAAGAAAAAGAAAATCGCAATTGGAGCGAGTTCTTACTCTTTATATATGAAGAATACAAACGCTTGAAAATGAAAGAATCTTTTGAAAAATTACGCAATCTGCTCTCTGATGAAGATCTAAAAGAAATAGAGAGGTCATATAAAGAGTTTAGAAGGAATTTTAGATTGAGGTAACAATGATGCTGTTTGACACATCTATAATTATTGAGATGTTGCGGAAAAATATCTACAAGCCAGGTGCAATATCAATTATTTCTCTTATTGAAATACTTAGAGGTGTGGCAAAACAAAAAAGAGAAGCAGTCAAAGAAGTTTTGGAAAATGCATTTGAGATAATAGCTATAGATAACGATATTATTTTAACTTACTGTGACCTCTATAATCATTTAAAAGATAAAGGAGAATTATTGTCGGATGCCGATTTTTTAATAGCAGCATCGGCTATTGCAAAGAGACAAAAGTTAATTACTAAGGATACTGATTTTAGGAGACTGAAAAAATATGGGTTGTCTTTGAGTTATGAACTCTAGTGGATTTAACTAATAATTAGTCTATCCATGAAGTGTTTCTTGATTTGGAATTTGCTATTAAATGCTTTCTCATTGATATTTTATTTGCATTAAGGTTCTCATTACTGTATTTGAAGAATACTTATTTTAATAACATAAATTTAAATACCTAAAAATGTCAGAGTAACAAAAACCTGGAGGTTTTTAATTTGCATGAGTGGGCACTCGCAGAGTCCGTTATAACAACAGTCTTAGCCACCTTAGAAAAAGAGAAAGCTGAAGAAGCTGTTGAAGTAAAAGTAGTCCTAGGGGAATTGCAACAGATAGAAACTGACATTTTTAAGTTTGCTCTTGATGAGATAAAAAAGGAAACGAAATTGAAGGACACTAAATTCATTCTCGAGATAGAGGAAGCGGTCTTGAAATGTAGGATATGTGGTCATGAGTGGAGTTATAAAGAGAACCTTAAGGAGCTTGATGAATCATACGTCGAGTCCATTCACTTTATACCAGAGCTTGCACATAGTTTTATTAAATGTCCAAAGTGTGGGAGTCCAGACTTTGAAGTTATCAAAGGAAGAGGCGTCTGGATAGAGTATATAAAAGCTAAAAAGAGAGGAGATTAATGATGGACCCAAGAATTTCAATTATTGATAAACGTTTATCCCAGATTAAGCGAATAATAGCCGTCGCATCTGGAAAAGGAGGAGTTGGAAAGAGCTTAATAGCATCGACAATGGCACTCATCTTGGCGGAAAAGGGATATAAAGTAGGTTTACTAGACTTGGACCTCTATGGCCCTTCAAGTCATATTATCCTAGGGGTTGAGAAGACATTTCCAGAGGAAGAGAAGGGAATTGTTCCACCAAAAGTAAAGAATGTTGAGTTCATGACAATTGCCTTTTTCGCTGAAGATAGACCAATTCCCCTGAGAGGCGATGATGTTACAAATGTAATATTGGAAATTCTTTCAATTACTAGGTGGAGCAATTTAGGTTTCTTAGTTGTAGATATGCCACCTGGCATTGGAGACGAAGTGTTAGATGCAATAAGGTTTCTAAAAAGAAGTGAGTTTTTAATAGTAACAACGCCTTCCAAGGTTGCTATAAGTACAGTTATGAGACTTATTAAGCTCTTGGTTGAAATAAAGGCACCAGTATTAGGCCTTATTGAAAATATGAAACTAATCGATACCGATTTGGTCATTAAGGCTGCGAATGAAGCAAACATTAAATATCTCGGAGCTATACCCTTTGACCATAATTTGGAAAGGTCTATAGGCAATCCAGATGAATTATTGAAAACTGAATTTACAAATAATCTGAGAAATATACTTTCTAAAGTTCTTGCCTGATACACATAAATCTAACGCTAATCATGATAATTATCCCTTTTCTTCCTATGACTTCTATGACTTTTATAGTATTTGTTATTTGATTGATTTTCTGGATGTATTGATAAAATTATCAGCCACCGGAAAGTATCATAAAAAGATAGATTTTCTATAATTATATATACTTACTATTTGTAATACATTTTTAATGGATGATCTCTATGACTTCAAGGGATGATAAAATTACAAGTGTTCGAATTAGAAAGGATATTTGGAAAAAAGCAAAAATAATAGCAATAGAAGAAGGAGAAAACCTTAAAATCTCTTATAGAAGGTCTACTTTTATCCGTAATTGAGGGAAGTGAATTGGCTAGCGGTATGGAATTAGAGATACAAGAAGATGCTCTGAAAGTCTTCAGAGAGCGAAGAAAAAGAGGTCTTCTCCCATTTAAAATAATCTCAGAGAAAACAGCAGTTGAGCTAGTCAGAGAAGGTAGAAATTGCTAATACAACGAGAGATTATTATTAATTATCATATCTACACAAAAATTATCAGAGATGCGCAGTTAATTAATAGCTAATGTTTCTAATGTCTTATAGATTTGATGTGATAAAAATGAAATATTGTAGTATCGGATTATCAATAAGTAAGAATGCAATACCTGCAACAGTTTTAGATGAACAAATGAAAATTATTACGGAACTAAAAAAATCCAGCTCATTTCCAATATCACCTGAGAATGTATTATCAAATGTAATCCAAATCTTAAAAGATCTAATCTCCAAACTGAGAAATTATAAAATCTCTGCAATTGGAATATCATGCTATCCATCATCTCTCATTCTTCACTCCAAGGACAAAATTTTAGGAGAGCCCATTATAACTAGAGGTTTTCAAGATTATGATCTGATCGAAGAGCTCATGAGAATGGATTTAGAATTTTGGCTAGACCGCGTCGGAAACATACCATCGCCAAAACTAAATGTAGCAAGGATTCTTCACGTAAAAGAACATAGAAAAATCACCTATCAAAACACAAAATATCTCCTCGACTTAATAAGTTATATCGTTAAAAGTCTAACTGGAAAAGTTGTGATTGATAAAACAACAGCATTCGAATGGGGATTGCTTAATAAAAAAACATTAACATGGGATGACTTACTGATCAATATGTTGGAAATCGATACAGAAAAACTGCCAGATCTTGTAGAACCAGCAACTACTGTAGGAAACTTAAGTTCTGAAATCAAAGAAACTCTCGGATTAAACTATGACATTCCTATTGTAATAGGTTCAACAGATGCAGCTGCTACTTGTTTAGGTGCGTGTTTATTAAATAACTCAGATACTTTCGTAAGCTATATGACTCCATCCTATGCTGGTGTTGTATCAGATTCGCCCCATGGTAGCTTCCATTACCACTTAAGTTTGCATGCGTATCCCAATCTCTATATAATGGGAAGCGAGTTACCACCGCTCGAGGAATACCTATCATGGCTTCAGAAAACCTATAATGTTAACTACAACGAAGAAATAGAAAAGAAGAGGATATTTCAAGAGAAAGTAGTAAAAATGATCGGCTTCCCATTTATCGTTGATGAGTATTCCGAATGTTACCCCAAGTTAAAAGGGATGATTGGAGGATTTGATGCATCATCAACAAATATTGATTTATTTGCTGGAAGTTTGCTTGGATATGCTTTCGCAATAAATCTCGTTTTTAAATCTCTGGAGGAAAGCCGAATTAGTTTATCTGAAAAGGTTTACGGTCTGAATGTTGAAGGCGTTACGCATTTCTCAGAATTGGTAACTGATGTTCTATGCAAAAACCAAGAAATTTTTCATGGCCAGCTTTCATCACTTGGTACGGCACTCATGGCAAAAATAGGGATCAATGAGATAACCTGGAATGATATAAAGAGAGTAAGAGAATCTTTAAGCCCAAGTGAAGCCACGCCAAGCGAAAAATGTAAAATATATAGAAGGATTTTCAAGCAATACTTCAGAATGCTTAAGTTCATGAAAACAGTCTTTGATGAAATCGATAAACTTGATTATAAATGATATCACAATAAAGTACATAACGTAAAGAAATACACTCATGTGAGATAGAAAGGTTTTTAAGTTTATCTTCTAATTTGTTAATAATTAACAAATCTAATAAAACATGATGAAAATGGGTACCGCGAAATATCATTTAAGGCTTGCTAAAGAAAATTTTGAAGGTGCAGTTAGTGAATTTTCAGCTAAAAGATACTCCAATGTTGGTTTACTAGCAATAAAAGCCTTAGAACAACTTATAGAAGCTTGTGCTGCAAAAGAACAGTTGCATTTTCATGAAACACCCAAGACAGCTCATGCCAATAGACGAAAGTGGCTTGAATTACATTATCCTAACTTAATTAAATATTGGGAGCAACTCTGGTCAATTTATGGCATCCTAGGTTATGGTGGTATTGATGGTGAAAGAGCAGAAAAAGCAATAAAAATACTTAAAAGGGTGTTTAAGGAAATTGGCGAGAAAGAAGGATTTGAAGATATTAGGAGAATTGAATAAAATTGTAGAACAAATTAAAGATATTGAAGGCGTATTGGCTATTGTGCTATTCGGGAGTTTTGCTAGAGGCGATTACGATGAGGGGAGTGATATAGATCTGTTAATTTTGTTTGAAGATAAAGCCAACCTTAATAAAGGATGGGATAATATAATAGAAATCACTTCCGAATCCGATTTATTCACACAAACTATAACTCTAACAGTTGATGAATTTATTTCCTCTCCTCTCCTTCATCCAGTGTTAAGAGAAGGAAAAATATTGTACCAAAGAAAAGATTTCAACCTAAACAATTTGATTAGCTTCGAGCCCTATGTTATTGTCACATACGACCTTAGTACTATTCACAAATCCGTAGATAAAGTAAAGTTTATTCACAGACTATTCGGTAGAAAAGCTGGCAAATACTCATATAAGGGGATTCTGGACAGCCTCGGGGGCTTTAAAATAGGCAGAAATGCAATTATGCTTCCATTTAAAAATTTAAACGGGCTAACTGAGTTTCTAGATAAAAATAATGTGAGATATGTCCTGAGATATGTGTGGCTACCTAAAGTTAAGTCATAAGTGCAATATTCTCGCTTCAACCATAAATATCTATTAAATATGTCTCCTTAAGCCAAAGATTTAAATGAGTAAAAGGAGAAATTACCTTTCACTAATAATTTGACAGTAACTTTATTTTTTCACACCAGGTTAAAAGAATGCTTGGTGATTAGTAGTGATGGATAAAGAATTCGAAGAATTTGTTGAAGATATTTTTAGAACATCCCTTAACCTGAATCCAATTAGCGGCACTTATCTGGGCCTACACGAATATAACACTATCATGCCAGTGGTCTCAAAGTATAGCTTTAGATTCCAAATAACATTCACAGAGAAAATGTTAGATATGCTGCAAGAGTTCCCAGATGAGAAATTATCACCGTCCAATAGAATAGATAAGCTTGTCCTGGAAAGATTAGCAAAAATATGGCTCTTCGATCTGAAGGAACTAGAAACATGGCGTAAGGACTTTGATGCCGCATACCTGATAAGTGGGGCTATCTATGGCTTGGTCATTAAAAACTATGCTCCCTTTAATGTAAGATTGAGTCACATTACCTCCAGAGTTAAAGAAACAGACAGAATAGTACGAGAGACCATAAGTAGAGTCGATAAGCCAGTAAAAACATGGGCAAAAATAGATCAAGAGGTATCCCAAATGACAATAGGATTCTTCGAACTAATAACAAATATTGCGAAATCTGAAGGCGTAGATAAAGAAACAATGGACACTTGGATAGAAACAAAAGAGAAGGCAAAAGAATCACTTACTAAATACTATCACCACCTTGAAGAAGTTGCACAAAAAGCCGAAGATAACTGGGCCTTAGGCAAGGAAAAATTTGTAAAACTACTAAGGCTAAGAGGAATAAAAGAATCCTTAGAAGAACTGACAGCAATGGCCGAAAAGATAAAAGCGGAAACCCTTGAAGAATTAGAAAAAATCGCAAAGGAAATCGACCCAACAAAGAGCTGGAAAGAAGTCCTTAACATGATTCGTGCTGATCATCCTAAGACAGCTGAAGAGGTAATAGAGGCCTATAAAAAGGCCATGAATGAGGCACGAGAAATTGTTAAAAGTGGCAATTTTGTTCCGTATCCCCAAGGTGAGGAACTAATCGTTACAATGACACCACCACCATTCCAGCCTCTACTGCCAATAGCTGCATATTTGAATCCAGGAAAATTTGAAAAACAGGTTGGTGTATACATGGTAACCCCATTGAAAGATCGACTAAAGGAA
>JBECUL010000058.1:0-12562 GCA_040225955.1 Candidatus Asgardarchaeum abyssi
CTGATTTTTATGTTGGCTTCATCGTTCATAAGATGCGATTAATCTTATACCATACTTTTGAGCCTCTTCTCTCGCATCAGGATATATAATAAATCCAAACATTAGAGGAAGAATCTCCTTACCCTCGAATAGGACTTTCAAGTCCTTTAACATCTTCACAAATTTTCTAACAGTACTCCTATATATCTTCGTTTTGCACTCCCCAATAATTACAATCTCTTTTTCACCCTTCTTTCCTACACCATACAAGTTTATTTCATACATTGTCCCATCTATTTCAAAAAACTCACGACTTAGGTCATCGATATCTATATTCTCGTGTCTGTATAACCACCCAGGAACAACAACTCTAGCAATATCTTCTAAACCAAATCCTATTGTTGCTGATAGAGAGCCCACCTCTCTTGATAAATTACTAACAGAGTTCGCTAACTGCTCAACTACCATTTCAAGTCGTGTAAGCCTCTCCTCGCTTCGCTTCTGGGCCTCAGCAAGCTCGGCAACTGTCTTTTCAAGTCGTGTAAGCCTCTCCTCGCTTCGCTTCTGGGCCTCAGCAAGCTCGGCAACTGTCTTTTCAAGTCGTGTAAGCCTCTCCTCGCTTCGCTTCTGGGCCTCAGCAAGCTCGGCAACTGTCTTTTCAAGTCGTGTAAGCCTCTCCTCGCTTCGCTTCTGGGCCTCAGCAAGCTCGGCAACTGTCTTTTCAAGTCGTGTAAGCCTCTCCTCGCTTCGCTTCTGGGCCTCAGCAAGCTCGGCAACTGTCTTTTCAAGTCGTTCAATAGCAGCCTCAAGTCGCGTGAGTCTCTCTTCACTTCGCCTCTGGATCTTAGTAAGCTCTACAATATTCTTAGCTAGACTTTTTACGTATTTTGACAGTTTATCAAATTCCTCTCTTGTAACCTTGATATCTTTAACTTTATCTTCAATTACCTTCGTTATAAAATCATATAAATCCGGGGTTATAGTCATATGGACACCTTTTGTTAATCCCAATAATAAATTATACAATTAATATTTAAATGATTTCATTTTTATGGACAACATTTCTGAGAGCAGATAAATAATAAATATTTTTTAGCCTTAAGAGGCAAAAACACTATAAAATGATTCAAATACCTAAAATCAATTAGCTTATTTAAATAATTAACAACGAGATTATATGCCAAGGAATTCAGCTAAGATAAATTTTCAAAGCTTTTACTTCTGAGGATCTTATCGGTTTCATTGCTTCATATAAAAACTACAATCATAATTCTAAATATCACCAAAAAATTTCTTTTCCTAATTTTGCCACATTTTGATTCACTTATATTTTAGTAAAAAAGTTTTATATGAAGCAAAGTGATAAATATAGAAGAGGCGTTACGGATGCACAAAGAAAATATGGATAGTAAAGAGTCATTAACAAAACAGGAAATACTTAAAACTGTGAAAGAGCTTTTTGAGCGGTTAGATTATATAATTTTTGCATACCTTTTTGGTTCTTATGCAACTGGTAAAGTATGGGCTATGAGTGATATTGATATTGCTGTATATGTGGACCCGAGAAAAGTAAATGACCTTTTTAAACTTAAGCTTAGGCTACTTGGTATGCTAAATGATGCTTTTAAAACAGATAAAATTGATCTTGTCATTCTTAATGAAGCCCCTCCTGTACTCAAGTATGAAATACTCGTAAAGGGGATTTTGATTTTTACAAAGGATAAGGAGATACATACAGAGTTCTATCTTAGGGCTACCAAGGAGTTCTTTGATTTCCAATATATACTAGACAAAAACTATGAAGCAGTAAAGGAAGCATTAAGGAGGAAACGAAAGTGAAAGAGAAAGGAATTATAGAAAGAGTAAATCGATTTTACGAGTATCTGGGTCTGCTAGAAGATCTTGCTCAAAAGGATCTTGACACCTTTATGAAATCTCCTTATTTGCAATTGAGTGCCGAACGTCTTCTACATCTTTCCATCGAAATACTTTTAGATTTAGGGAATTACTTGATTAATGCTTTAAGTTTACCAAAGCCATCAACCTATGCGGAAATTTTTAAAATACTCTGCGAACATGATATTCTACCAAGAGATATGATGAACTCTCTCATGGATATGGCTCGCTTTAGAAATGTTCTTGTCCATGGATATATAGCTATAGATAAGAAGCGTGTTTACGAAATTCTCGTAGACAATTTAGATATGTTGAAATATACCGCTGAAAAGATAATATATAGGCTTGACGAATTAGAAGAAAAGAAAAAACGATGATAAAATAATATCATAATTTAGACGCAGAAAGGTCAGAAATGTATCTATATTGGGATCTAAAATGAAGACATCAGCACTATTATTACTATTCTTATTAATACTCTATCTTGTATATACGTACTTTAACTTAGATTCTATATTTTTAAATTTTAGATTCATTATCTCAGAAAATTATATTCTTTTTATCTTTGCGGTTATTGCGTGGTCTGCTGTAATTCTCTGGATAATTTTGGTCTTTAAGGAAATATCTTATGGGTATTATCAGCATCAAGCTGCAAAAGGCTTTTTTATTGTTTATGCTCTTATCTTAATATATACTATACTCATAGACATACGTTTCTTAATATGGCTCCTAATCTTACCAGCCCAATTAGGTATCCTTTTATCATACTATTCAGCACGGGTAATGGCTGAGAGAGGGTTGCTAAAGCGGATATTTGGAGAAAAGGAAATTGTTGAGAGAATAGATTGTTGTATATATTTGTTATCACTATTTGCCATACTGATATATAATCTTATGAAAGAACTCTTCAGAGTAACCATGGGAAACGGTTTTTCCATATTTTTTCTCTTACTCAATACTATGTGGCTTTTTATTGTCTTCATAAGAATTAGGAGTATGATTGATGAAGCTATTAGCGACATAAGTGATATGGCCATTTATACGATTCTGTGGAAATATCCAATTATTGCATTAGGACTTGCTGTTGGTGTTGTATTTGTTGTGCCGAAGGTATATCCACTATATGCTATCAGCAACACACTATTATCCGTAGTCACATATTTGGATTATATGCATAGCCAAAAATAATTAGTAGGACATATATATGTACCTTTTATTGACAGTAGGTGAAAACTTAATGTTTTTGTAGTAGTTTAGAAAAATTTACTCTGAACCATTGAGCCTTTCATGTCAAGCTTTGCTCATTCTATAATCAAAAATACCAATTCTGTTTTTGATTGGTATATTATTCATTAGGAAATGAATAAGAATGAGCTATCTAGTAATCTTTAAGATTACTTCAGGGCAATGATGATCGCCAAAAACTTAACCGATAAAGGTGGCTCTCGATACTACCTCATGAAAATTTCTTAAATGATAAGGGAATATATGTTTTATACAATTGCAGTTATAGATTTATTCTAAAATATCACGTATGAGCCCCATAAATTTCTTTCTTGTCTTGTATCTTTGAGTTATGTCTTTTTTGATAGTTTCCCACTTTTCAAGTTTATTTGTAATTTGAAGAATTTTCTTTATTTTTTTCAACAGCTTGGCTGCATTATTGTAGTATGTATGAGATTTCGTGACATGTGTGTGAATCCAGAGCAAGTACTGGTCCACGACAAGTTGCAAGTCTATATTTATCATCTTATTAGCGATTCTATGAACAGTTTCTATATCATTTACATTTGGTAAAATGAGCGCAGAGGTTCTGAAGAGAATATCCTTATAATTATAGTTATTAGGAACTGCAAAATAAAGTGCCAATAGACAATCAACATTAGCGATGCGTTCTTTATTGTTCAAAATGTTATTAATGATTTCATTAATCTCTGCATCTGAAATTCTATTGAATAATTTTGATAGGAACAAAGATATATCCCTTCCAGAGAGATCGTATCTAGCAAAAGCAGATATACAATCATTTTTAATAGAATGTTTCATTATGAATAATGCATTCTTATCTGAAAAGATATCCTTATTGAATTTAGTATACTGAGTGTATAGTTTATAGATAATGTCATCAATTAATTCTTCTGGTATTGCTTTGTTTTTTCTGATGAGGTTTGCTACCAATTCGACTGCATACTGAAAATTAAATTTGATATTCCAGCGAATCCTCAAAGGTAATAGATTAGAGTCTTGTTTAATTTTATTTTCAAATTTTTCAAGTAAATTAAGAGCTTTTAAAGCAGAATGAATCATTTCTAAGACACGATGGTTGTATTCATTAGCTAGTTTTATCATTAATGAAATAATATTATCCTCACCAACAACATCTACGAAGTTTGTGTATTTCCGTGATGCATACATGAGTTTATCCATCATGAAAGAAAGATTTCCATAATTAAGAGCATATTCTTCTTTTAGTATCCCGATAATTGCTCTCTTCAGATATTGCAATAATAAATCATTATAGTTAGAGGCATATGCTTTTTGAATTAAAACTTTTAATTCAGAAAAATTAGCGGGCTTATATTTTTTAAGAAAATCAAGTAGATAGCTCTCAGAAATCTTGGAGAGAGTTTCTATTTTTAGGTAGATTGCCAACTCGTAAATTTTTTCTTTTTTAATATCAAGATAGTGTTTATTTGATAAATACTTTTTAACAATTGCATCAATATATTTTAGAAAAATGTCATATTTGTCTGAAGGAATTGTTGATATAAGCGTATTCACTATCTCAGTATCGTCGATTTCAATTAGATATTCAAATATTAGCTCAAGCAGGTGCCTATTATTTTCTATTACAGCAAACCAATTTATTTGAGTCACCAGATTATGAAGATTATCAATCAATTCAAAGATTTTGTGATTAAAATAATAATCTGGCGCATAATGTAACTGTTGAAGGAGTGGTATTATAATTTCTACGAAATCTATGGGACGGTTATTTTCGATAAGCCACTCACATATGGAATATAGTGTTTTTAATTCTATATAGACCTTATCTGTAAATCCCAGCTGTGCGATTTCTAAAAGTTCATAGGATGAGACAAAAGTCTTATACGAGCTAATAAGTTCTTCGTTAATCTTTAATTTATAAAAAGGATGAATGTTTAAAACTTTTGAAAACGTTGTTAAGATACTTGGTCTTAGCATTATGACAGAGTCTAAAATTTTTAAAATTTCATCCTTAGAAAGACTTGATATCTTCTTAAGAATCTCGTTACCATTTAGATAGATATGAGGTGAATGAATCCAAGATAACAGTGTAGCGACTACATGTTTACAATCGCCTCCAAGAGGACAGCTACATTTATTCGAAAAGTCATCACTACTTAAATCTATTTCAACCTTATAAGGTTTCTCAGCTGTACCCCATACAAAACTAACTAATTTATTCTTATAAACAATACCACGAATTACTCTTCCTTCATAGAAATATCGTTTTCCCTTTTCAAATGTTCTTAATCCGAAAATTGTACGTATTTTATCCTCAGTTATTTTTTCGGACATCATCTTCATAATTTTGTCAAAAAATAAAGTATTTATTTTTTTGTACACGTTTTTAGAATTTTTCAGGTAATTGTATATATGTGTTGCTCTATTCACAGTACTTCCGCACTATTTTTTGGCTGGAGATGGACGTTAGTGGTTGGAAGGATGCTTGGAATTGCCGCCTCAACCTATGAAAATCAAATCGTAATAACCTTCCGCAACCAATACGGATTTTCATCAAATTAGTGCGGAAGTACTGATTCATAAATTAAAATCATTTAGATCGTATACTAAATATCCCTTTGAAAGGAAACTTCTTTTTTCCTCTATATGTTTAGCTATTAGTCCAAAATACTCAATCCTTTTTTTCTTATTCCAATTAACAGCTTTACTTTTTTCTTTAAGTCTTTTTAGGATCGAATTAGCTTTTAAAAACGACAAATCAGCCCATTTTACTTCGAAAAATGCAATTTCTCTGGTCTGACTATTTAGAGCGACAAGGTCTATTTCTACAGCTTCAACTTTATTGTTACTTCTTATTTTTTTACCCCAGAATCGGCCAATTTTCTCGATCGAAAATTTATCAAATTTCCTAATTAAGAATTCTTTTGATATTTCTTCAAAGGCAAGTCCAACAAATTGGTTAAAGTAGGGCTCTATTTTATTTTTTAGAACATCTTTAGATTTTTCGGTTTCGATTTTACTTCTGTTTGGAAAAACGAATCTAAACCAGAATCTAAAAAAGTTATCCTTAATTAAGTAAATAGATTTTTTCGTTTTCCTTATTTTTTCTGTAACTGGTTGCTCTCGTTTTATTATATCCATTTTCATCAGCACATTAAGATATTTTGGCAAGTCATTAATTTTTATTTTAGTATAGTTTGCGATGTCAGATAGCCGTGTATTTCCAAAAGCAATAGCTTCTAATATTGACATATATGTTGACGGATCCCTTAGCTCTTCACGAAGAAGAAACTCTATTTCTTCATACAAAATGGACCCTTTACTCAATATTTTCTCTAAAATATTTTCAAAAACTGTTTTATTTTCGTCCATCTGCATAAAGTAAAATGGGACTCCTCCTGTTACCGCATACAATTTGATTTTTTCTTCTATCGGCCACGAGGGTAAACTCTTTGAAAAGTCAAAATAGGATAACGGTGTCACTTTCCATTGTCCGGTTCTACGACCATATAGCGGGTTACGATAAGAAAAAGTAGATTCCATGGTGCTTATTAGTGATCCACATAGTATTAACATTATTTTTTCCGTGAGGATTTCATCAATGATATATTGGAAAACGGATGCTATAGCATTATCTTGTTCTAATAGATAAGAAAATTCATCGATAACGACTACTAACCTCTTTTTGGCCAATTTCGCAATTATACGAAATACGTCATCAAAGTTTTTAGGTTCGAGATACGGATAATCAAAAAATTCTGAAACCAATTCCATAAAACGTTTAGAATTTAAATAAGTTCCTCGCCTGTCTGCTAAGAAATAAATTGCATCCTTTCCTTTAATAAATTCTTTAATTAATTCCGTTTTTCCAACTCTTCTTCGACCGTAGATTATTATAACTTCTTTTTTGTTGCTGTTATATTTCCTTTCCAAGAATTCTAATTCTTTTTCCCGATTGATAAAAATTCGACTCATAAAGATTATCTTTTAAGTCCGAATATTTATAGTTTTCTTTTGAAGTGAATTTTAGCTCCATATAACATTTTTCTATAGTCTATCATAAGACACATGGCTCCAATTTCAATTAACTTCCGAACTAGATTGGTGGCACACTATACTGATTAATGTTTGATGTAGCTGAATCACTGATGTAAAACTTTCTGTTATGATATTATAGGAAGCTTAGATTGATTCCAAGTTGATATTATTCCTAACCAAAAAAATGGCCAGAAAAAATATTGATGATGAGTAAAACTTTAAATCTATGAAAAAATTATCGTCTTATGATATGTGTATTTATAGGTGTCGCATTATGAGACGAAAAAAATTCGTGGATAGAAAATATGAGCTAGATATGCTAGAGAAACTCTGGAGAAGAAAAGAGTTTTCTCTGGTCGTAGTATATGGTAGAAGACGCGTAGGCAAAACATTTCTTCTTACCAAATTTGCAAATGGTAAAAGACATATATATTATGTGGCTGTAGAGGCACCCTACAGCTTCTTATGTGATGATTTTTCAAAAAGTGTAAAAGACTTTCTTAACTTGCCTATTTCGGGCGATATTGTAGATATGATTGAAACCATTTCGAAGCTCATTAAGGAGAAGGTTTTGATAGTAATTGATGAGTTCCAATTTATTGTCGAAGCAGATAAAAGCTTCTTGTCACGCCTTCAGAGAACTATTGATTCCATCCTTTCAAATAAAAATATGATGCTTGTAATATGCGGCTCTGCCGTTTCTTTTTTTGAAAGAGAACTTCTAGGATATAGAAGTCCCATTTTTGGTCGTCGTACAGCATCTATTAACCTAAAACCACTACCGTTTGAATGTATCAGTGAATTCTTTCCAAAATATAATATTGAGGAACTAATAACTGTTTATGGTATTGTTGGTGGAACTCCCGCTTATCTTGAGAAATTAGATGCAAATGTGAGTGCATTAGAAAATATTTACAACATAATTACACCTGGAACATATCTATATGATGAGGCATTAAACCTACTAAGGCAAGAGGTAAGAGAGCCAAGAACATACTTCAGCATTTTATCAAATATTACTGAAGGAAAAACTACACTGAGTGAGATAGCAAACTCTGCAGGAATTGACCCACGGAGCATCATCAAATATATTTCGCTACTTGAAGAATTAGACATAATAGAGCGGATTAGGCCAATAGGGTTTAAAAAGCCAGTAAGACTAAAAATAAAGGACAATTACTTTAGATTTTGGTTTACATATAATTACAGATTGAGATCCTTGCTTGAGTCTAGGCGAATTAATGAGGCATATGAATATATAAAACGCTCTCTTGACAAGTACCTCTCAAAGGTTTACGAAAATCTGATTTTAGAACTTGTTCCCACCTTATATTCGCATGGGATTATTACCACAAAACCCATCGATACAGGAAAATGGTGGCATAAAGACATAGAAATAGATTGTATTGTTAGAGAACCTGGTATTTCCACAACATTTATAGAAGTAAAATGGAGCAACACATCATTTTCAGAAGCACGTAAAATTCTTAAAGAACTTGAACAAAAATCCACGAAGACTGGTTTAACTTCACCTAAGAACTATTATCTCCTAGTTGTGAGGAATATTCAAGACTCAGAAACACCTACAGCTATCGATGAACATCACAAAGTCATAGATTTAACAGTTATAGAGTCAATCATTTTAAGGAAAAATCATCATGAATCCTATTATAATAAAAATCCTTAACACAGAAAAAATAAATTATGGAATGACTACATATGAGTAGAGATTAAAATGTCAATTCGTGAATTAATCTCTGAAATTCATAAACTAAGAGAAGACATCTAATATATCAAGGAAATACTTTCAGCACTAGAGATTAGTGACTTCTTTTTAACTCCAGAGGAATACGAAGATCGATAAACAAAGCCGAGTTTACCGAAAATAAGATTTATTGTCTCAAAATATTGAATTAGTAGAGTATTATTTTTGTTATTGGGTGAAAACTTAATGTTTTGTAATATGGCAAAGCAAGGTTTTCCACCCGGCAGTTGTTTAGTTAAATTACCTAATGGAGAGCAAAAGCCGGCGTGTCAAGCAACTTTAAAGAGGAAGGAAGGACAGTATTATCGGGTTATCAGTGGGATTCAATTAAGCAGGCCTGAGGACTATCTTTCTATATATCAAAGTGGTTGTAATCACTCGTGCTTGAAGTGTCATAGTTATTATTTTAGCCAAGAATTTCATGGAAAGTGGATGTCGACTGATCAGATTGCAGAGATTTGCAGGCAATATTTAGAGATAGTAACAGTATGGGAGCCGAGAGAAAGAGCTACCATGTGGCATGCAACCGACCTATGTCATCATTGTGGTTACTGTAAGATTGAGAATAGACGTGGCCCATTCTGTCCCGAAAAACTATCTCCAGATCAAGTGTTACTTAGCCCTCAAGGTTTTGGTCCTGCTAGGAATATTGTTTCTTTCACCGGAGGAGATATAGCTTGTTGTGCTGATTTCTATGCTGAAGTTACTGAGAAGATAAAAGACTTTTGCGGTAATAAGTTGTATGTTCTTCTTGAAACAAACGGTTATGGACTTACTCCTAAAAATTTAGACCTCCTCGCAAGTGCAGGACTTGATTCATTTTGGCTTGATATTAAAGCTTATGACGAGGAAGTCTACAAGAGACTTTGTGGAACTACGAATAAATGGATTTTAGAACTTCCAAAAGAGATAATAGACAGAGGCTTCGTGTTAGAGGTACTAACCCTATACATTCCAGGATGGGTTGAAACAGATCAAATAGTTAAAATAGCAGAAATCGTATACGAAGTGGACCCTGAGATTCCCTTTACCCTATTAGCATTCTTCCCGATTTACAAACTCTCGGATAATCGTCCTCCTACATTAACAGAAATGCTGAGTGCATACTCTGGAGTAAAAGATGTTGGATTGAAAAATGTGAAATTGGGAAACTGTCATGTTTTCTGTAAGACAGAAAAAGATTGGAGAACTCTAATAAATGTTGTAGGCATCGAAGGAATAGGATGATTATAAAATAAGACAGATCAGCATGCCTATAATAAAAAATATAAAAAGTTAAGAGCAATTTCGTAATTCTTTTCTCTTCTTTCTTGCTACAACAACCGCAGCTACGAATATACTTATCAGCCCTAACCTTAGCTCAAGAACGGCAATGCTCTGATAGTTTTCATCATTTCCTGCCTTTAGTGTATGTAGTGACGTTTCTTGCCTCATAGGCGATGATGTTGCCTTTATCTTATTGAGATGATCGGAGAATACGTAGATTAGTCCATTAGATGTGACGAATGCCATATCAGTACATCCTCTGTTGTCAAAATTCCCTATTGTATAACTAACTGGGTAATCGTACATTTCGTCGGTCGACCATACTATATTATTATTTCCATCTATGACAAAGGCTCGTTTTAAATTTAAGACTAGCAACTCATGTAAGTCATCTCCATCGATATCAATAGCAATAATTGACTTGCTCGTTGCATTTCTATAAGTTGAAACTAAGACATTCGTTGGGAGTATTTGATAAGCAGCTCCTGTCGATCCATTAAGGTACAATATGCGTGAAACGTTGTCGAGAACAGCAATACTTGGCTCATCTCTAATTGTAAAGTTTCCAATAGATACAGAGTACACGGGATATGCCAAATATTTAGTCCAGAAAACTGCACCACTCTCTTTCATAAGTGACACCCCACCACTGTCGTCTTTAGAAAGGCCAATAACAATCTCGGCATATCCATCAGTGTTAGTGTCACCTATATCCATTGAAGATATAAAGTAAGGCGACACGTTTACATACCACCCAGTAGCCCCTGAAGAAGTTTTTATTAAGTATATAGCATGATCCAAAGCATAGGCAAGGATATGGTCGGGAACTTGATCAAGGTTGCTGTCAAAGGCTCTCACCTCTTGAACGCCTCTTTTGGGATCACTATTGGACCAAACTATTGTACCGTCGTCATCTATCATTGAAATAAATCCTGATGTTGATGATTCATCTCTGAAACCAGCAGCAATTTCCACTTTATCATCCTTATCATAATCACCACAAGCTATACTTGACACTATGTAACCCGTGGCTATCTTTTTATACCATTGTACTTTTAGCTCGTCACCACCTTCATAAGTCAGATATATTATGTAACCATAGTTTGTTCCAACTACAATTCCTTGTGCAACTTTGCCAGGAATTTCAGCTATGTCAAGTGCTGTAATTTTACCATAACGACTATCCCACCCTGCAACTATCTTCTTTTCATAGACACTTATGTAGAATACATAGCTGTTGTTAATGGCTACAATTATATCCTCATAATCATCAGCATCTATGTATCCTGAGGCTATAAGAGTTCCTCCATCGCCCTCGAAATCGGTTATAGTAAGGATAGGACTATGAACCTCTACTTCTGCCCTATAAACTTTACCTATGGGTACAAATTTTACTAGGGAAACGTAATAATAAGCTCCTCCAGCTAAGATTTCAGTCTGTCCGTCGGAATCTATGTCTAAGGAGTCAACATCGACAAGCATTACTATATTCTTCTTCCCGTATATCGAAATTATTGATCCGTCTTTTCCACTATAAACAATTACAGGACTAAAATACCCATATAGGCCAGCAACAATATCCATAAAGCCATCATTGTTGAAATCACTAGTTACGCTGAATGACCATATGAAACTGTTTGTCATAATTCTTTGCCAGAGAGTTCCTCCATGTAAGGAGTCCACACAAATGAACTCAGAACCCGTGCCAGAGAAGTTGACATTTGATGCGATAATCTCATATACTCCATCTGTGTTTATGTCAGCCAACGTAATTCTATATCCAGGTGCAATAACATCAGTATTATTCCAGACGATTCCCTTTGTTTCATTAAGAAGTATTAGGTTCTTTCCAGGAATTATAAGCTCCTCAATGTGGTCATTATCTATATCAATAGCTGCCAAATCCCGGATTTTTACATTACTCCAGAATGTGAACTTGTCTGTAATTGTGCCATCCTTCCCATAGATTACCCAAATAGTGCCATTCTCCGTAGTAGCTATAACATTTCTGCTATCGGTATACGGGTAGAAAGCAGCGGTCAATCCAAGTACATCAGATCCTAAATTAACACTCCAATATATACTACCATCTAGTCTTAGGGCGTAGACTGATTCATCTTCAGATGCAACTATTATGTATACAAGAGTCTTGTCATCGTAGAGGTCAAGTATCTTTATGGAGGTTATGCTGTCTGTTGGAACACTACTCTTCCATATCAAACTAAGATCTTTTCCGCTTAAGCATATTACGTTTCCATAGTAACCACCTATGATTACATCATCATAACTATCGTTGTTAATATCATAGGTATACATGAGATTCACCAAATCTCCTATGTCAGTGGTTGCAGTTATGTTTCCATGAATGCTCATAAGAAGCACTGTTCCATT
>JBECUL010000059.1:0-12208 GCA_040225955.1 Candidatus Asgardarchaeum abyssi
CTGCACGCATATTGTTCAAAGAGATCTCTAGCTGCGACAAGCTCACCACTCCTGCTCTTTCAAATTAAAATGGAAGAAACTATATGGGTTTGGTGAAAAACAAAATAACTGGTACCCATAGCTGCCTTTGACTATTTTCATGTCTCTTTTTAATTTTTCCTTTAAAAATTTTTGGGATATTTTCCTTTGGGTAACTCAAAATCCAATACCTTAAAGAACAGTTTTATCGGATAAGTAGAATTTAACATAAAAGTCATTTCCACCGAAATACTAAAATTTAATTCCCTCCAGATGGTAAATATTATTCGGAGTTGGTTCGTATGGTAAGAATCATCTGGCATGGTCATGCATGTTTTGAAATAGTTGGTGAAAATGTAAATATAGTGATAGACCCTCATGACGGTTCATCTATAGGGATGCCTCCACCAAAGGCAAAAGGGGATATAATACTAGTAACACACGACCACTTCGATCATAATGCTGTTAATGTTGTTAAAAAACCAGATTCTATAGTCATAGATTCGATAGTTGAAAAAGAGATCAAGGGAGTAAAAATTTCTACAGTTGAGGACTATCATGATCCACAGATGGGGCGTCAGAGAGGAAGAGTTCGCATATATAAGTTGACAATCGAGGACACAACAATAGTGCATGTTGGTGATCTCGGTCGAATTCCTGATGAAGATAAAATTAACTGGATGAAAAATGTTGATATATTTCTTGTCCCTGTGGGCGGTACATTCACACTGGGTGGTAGTGAAGCAGCAACTTTGGTAAAAAAAGTAACTCCCAAGGTTACAATTCCTATGCATTACAAGGTTCCTGGTTTACGTCTGCCAATATCTGGTGTTGATAGCTTCCTCAAGCACTTTTCAGATATCGAACAAGTAGATAGCAATATTTATGAGGTAATAAAGCCTCTACCGGAAGGGAAAATAGTAGTCCTAAAACCACCTAGGTGAGCCGTGTGATAAATCAGCAAATTGGACTATTACTTGAGAAACTATATCATAGCAACCTAATCTCATTCTATATTATTTTTAAATATGAGGATGAAAAGAACGGATTTACACCCGTTATTACTACTGGGGTTAAAGAAAAACTAAACTCTGACAAAATAGTTCAATCGATTTTGACGAAAATACCACACTTCTTTGCAAGGGCAATATATTGGCGAAGCAAAGATGAGAAATTAAACCTAAAAAATGAGATATCTAAGTATTTAATAGTATTATCTACAGATGATAATCGTCGCTTTATTTTTTTCAATTACGATGATTTTCTTGTAGGATTGGAAACAAACATCGACGTTAGAGAGCTATTTTCAAAGCTTAATATATTTAAAGAGTTTCAATACGAGGAATTGCAAACTAAAAGTGTGGAAGTCTCCGAAGTACTTCGTACTCAAGAGTTAAAAGAATTTGAAAATAAAATTTCATTTCTCATAAATGTAGAGGAGATGATTAATGAACGAATAAACAAGTTAATAGAGCTTATTAATTCTCTTAATAAAGCAATACGTGAACTTAAGCCTTTGCTTGCTAAACGAGAAGTTCTTGACATAAAAGAAGAAAAAAATAGCAAATAATCTTTTTTAATATATTCTACAACTCATGTGGAATCGCTTTAAGTGCAATTGATGATATAGCCGACGTTAATAAGATTATTGCTAAAACTGCTGCATACATTTCTGCTGTGATATATCCATTTTCAAGCCCAAATAGGGCTGCAACAATTCCAAATGTTAATCTGAAGTTGAAAAAAAGTCCTACAGCACTTACTGTTTTTTCCTCTATTATTTTTTTAGATACTATATAGACTCCTAGGTATTTCCCCAGAAATGCTACAGTACCAAATAATGTAACAAGATACAATACATTGATGTTTGTTAAATGAGTCAAATTCATCAACAACCCAGCTTTAAAGAAAAATGCAGGAGCTAAGAATCCAAAAACTAATCCTTTAAGCTTTTCTTCAACTAACTCGTCTTCCTCTATCATCTCAGAGAATAGGATTCCAAGTAAAAATGCAAATACCGCTTCACTTATACCAACTCTTTCTGAAAAAAAAGGCATTGTTAATAAAAGAAGTAGTATGAACTTTATCTCTATTTCAGCAGTATGCCCTTTATACCTCTGAAATATAAATCTCCCTATTTTTGGGGATAGATAAAGAAATACAAAAAGAAGTATCGTGTATATCACTGTATAAATTCCATAATCGCCAACTAAAAGCGTAAGAGAAAGCATACTTAATACATCAGCTATCATAGCCCCTCCTAATATTATTTGTCCAGTCACGGTAGATGACATATTTCTTTCTCTAAGTACGGCATAAACCAAAGCTAGTGACGTTGTCGATAGAGATATTCCCAGTAAAATTGCAGCCTCTGTTCCTAAATTGAAAATTGCAATTGCAATAGTAAAGACTATAACAAACGGAACTATATACGATGTAATGCCTAAAGCCAAATTTTTGTATAAGTTCTTCTTTAATAATTTCGGATCTGTTTCAAAACCAGCAAAAAACATAAGTCCAAGAAGTCCAAAATCGGCCAAATAATCTATCCAATAAATACTGTGAAGACCTAAGAAATTTGCACTGATAACTCCTGCCATTATCTCCAATATAGCAGTGGATATCCCGATCTCTATTGAAATAAATCCTGCAATAAGTATGAGTGCTGCCACTAAAATACTTTCTTGCTCCATAGCTTTTCCCTCAGAACATCTTTTTGCTAAAGAAGGAGAAAAAGGTCGTATGCACTATCTACTATCTTATATTTTAATTTTTATCTATTTAAATTCCAGATTTTCTATAAATTTCATAACTCGTTTATACCAATCTTCTGTTAATCTCTTTAATTTTTTTACTAACTCGCTCTTTGTAATCGCACAATATACATTTCTTGGCCTTCCTATTTCCATTTTTTGAGAACATATTCTGACAAGCCCCTCCTCTATAAGTGGCTGAAGATGCCGATATATAGTACTTTCGTCACGTTGAAAAACAGTGGAAAGCTTTTTCAAGTCAGCTGGTCCATTAACTAATAAATATTCAAATAATTCAACAGATATCTTAGAAAAACCATAGCAACAATGCAATAAAGCTTTCAAAGTAAGAGACTTCTTGTGAAAAGATCTTATAGTGTATGCGCCCATAAGTTATCCTCCTTTAAAAATTTTATAGCAAAAATTTTTAAATATTTTTTGTATTTTATTCACAAAAAATGCAAAAAAGTGATTTTCATGTCTGATGAGGATATGTATCTTAAAAAGCTTCGCCTAAAGAAGATGAAAGAACTATTATCACAGAAACAAGAAGAATTTCCAGCTGATGGGCGAGTATATGATCTTGACGAACATAGTTTTAATAAAATAATTCAATCACGAATCCCGGTTGTGATAGACTTTTGGGCCGAATGGTGTATACCATGTAGATACATGCATCCAATAATTGAAAATCTCGCAAAGAAGTACATTGGGAAAGTCAAGTTCGCTAGAATAAACGTAGATTATCATCCCGATATAGCTAAACAATTCATGATAATGGGCGTTCCAACGTTCTTAATATTTAAGAACGGAAAGTTAGTTGATAGGATAGTTGGCGCAGTTGGAGCAGGGGCCATTGAAAGGGTAATACTAAAATATATAGATGGTGAATAATTCTCTAAAACATTTCATCTACGTTTTTCTTTTAAACGCTCAATTGTTATCTCGACCCTTTTAATGAGGAATGCTAACCTAGTAACTACCTTTTCTAAATGCCTTATGAGAGTGTTTAATTCATCATCATCAATTTCTTCTTCTAGAAGTATTCTCTTAGCTTTTTCAAGTAAAAAGTTTATATCCTCAATATCCATTTCTTCTATTTCCTCAACTGGCTTTAATATCTTGGCTCTAAAAGAATCAGGTCTAATAATAATCTCTAACGCTAAGTTCTTATTTATTCTAAAGTACTTTCTCTCCGGTCCTCTGATACTTTCCCCCTTGTAAGACTTTATTAATCCTAATTCTTCTAGTTCTTGGAGATGTCTCAATACCGCTTGTTGCCCTACACGAAGCGTCCTTGAAATTTCAGAAACGTACATGGGTTCTCTGGATAGTAGTTGTAGAATTCTAATCCTAGTCTCATTGCCTAAAGTCTCCAGTAACCTAACTATTTCTTCTTCGAGGAATTCTTCCACCGGTCTACGATATCTAAGTCTCCGCGAAAACATCCTTTTATCACCGAAAAATTTATATATCAGCTTTTTTACATACAAAATAGTCACAAAATGTGACTGAATATCCATATATGTTTACACTTATAAATTTTATGGAGGGTCGAATATGGAAAAAGAAAGAAAAGAGGTTGTTTTAAGAGTCAGGGAAGCATTAAGGCAAGACGCAGGAAGAGGAATCGCTAGAATAGATAGGAATACCATGGAAAAGCTAGGTATCAGTACAGGCGATGTTATTGAGATAATTGGCAAGCGACGTACTGCTGCACTTGTATGGCCTTTGCATCCTGAGGATTCTGGTAAAGGAATTATCAGGATTGACGGTATAACCCGAAGAAATGCGGGAGTTGGCATAGATGACGAAGTAAGAGTAAGAAAGCTTGTTGCTAAGCCTGCTAAAAAGGTTGTTTTAGCTCCAACAGTACCCATTAGAATGTTTGGTGGTGCTGATTATCTTCATCAGATATTGCAACGTCGTCCCGTTATGAGGGGAGACTCCATAAAAATAAATGTTTTTGGACACAGTATGGAGTTTGTTGTTACAAATATACAACCCTATGCCGACGCTGTCATAGTTACACCTGATACTGAGGTAGTAATCAGTGAGCGTCCAGCTGATGTGACTAGAAGAAACATACCACCAGTAACATACGAGGACATCGGAGGGCTGCACGACGCAATTCAGAAAATTCGTGAAATGGTAGAGCTCCCTCTTAAGCATCCAGAATTATTCCAGAGATTAGGAATAGATCCTCCTAAGGGAGTACTGTTACATGGGCCACCTGGCACTGGTAAAACTTTATTGGCTAAAGCTGTAGCTAATGAGACAAATGCGAACTTCTATCATATAAGTGGTCCAGAGATAATGTCAAAATTCTATGGTCAGTCAGAGGAAAACCTACGTAGAATATTCAATGAAGCAAAAGAAAATGCCCCTAGTATAATATTCATTGACGAAATAGATGCTATTGCTCCAAAGAGAGACGAGGTTACTGGTGAAGTAGAGCGACGAGTTGTTGCTCAGTTATTGGCTTTGATGGACGGACTTGAGTCAAGAGGGCAAGTAATTGTAATTGGTGCCACAAATAGACCTAATGCACTAGATCCCGCACTTAGACGACCAGGTAGGTTTGACAGAGAAATTGAGATCGGTGTTCCAGATAAGAAGGATAGACTTGAAATCTTACAAGTACACACAAGAGGCATGCCCTTGGCTAAGGATGTTGATTTAAACAAGCTTGCAGAGATAACTCATGGTTTCGTTGGTGCAGATCTAGCAGCATTATGCAGAGAGGCGGCTATGAGAGCAATAAGGAGAATATTGCCTAAGATAGACTTAGATGCTGATGAAATCCCACCAGATATTCTCAATAGCTTAGAAGTTACAATGGACGACTTTATGCAAGCACTAAAGGAGATCGAGCCATCTGCTATGAGAGAGGTTATCATCGAAGTCCCAAATGTACACTGGGATGATATTGGTGGCCTAAGTGAAATTAAACAAGAACTAAAAGAGGCTGTAGAATGGCCATTGAAATACCCTGAGTTGTATGAAAAACTTAGCCTATCACCACCAAGAGGTATATTGCTCTATGGACCACCCGGTACTGGTAAAACCATGTTGGCTAAAGCTGTAGCTACAGAGAGTGAAGCAAACTTCATAAGCGTTAAGGGTCCAGAGCTTTTAAGCAAATGGGTAGGTGAAAGTGAGAAGCACGTACGTGAAATATTCAGGAAAGCCAGACAAGCAGCGCCATGCATAGTATTCTTTGATGAGATTGACGCGTTAGCTCCAAGAAGAGGCGGACTCCACGATTCTGGAGTAACTGATAGAGTAATCAGTCAGCTCCTTACAGAACTTGATGGTATTGAAGAGCTACGAGGAGTAGTTGTCATAGCTGCGACTAATAGACCTGATTTGGTGGATCCAGCATTACTGAGACCAGGTAGATTTGATAGATTACTATACGTTCCACCTCCAGACAAAGAGGCCAGAAAAGAAATATTCAAGATCCACATGAGAGGAAAGCCTATAGCTGAAGATGTTGACATAAACAAATTAGCAGAGAGAACTAAGGGATATGTTGGTGCAGACATAAAAGAAGTTGTAAGAACAGCATTGTCTCTTGCACTTCATGAATTCCTTGAGAAATATAACTACAACAAGGAGGAGATTGAGAAGCACGCAGATGAACTAAAGGTTACAATGAAACACTTTGAGGAAGCTTTAGAAAAGGTAAAACCAGCAGGTAAGAGGACACCTACAGTAGACTATGATAGACTAAATAAGCAGTTTTACGAGGGTGTATACACTTAAACATCTCTAATACCTTATTTTTCAGATAACGATAGTAATCTTTAAATTAAAAATAATTCTGTTTTTTATGGTGACTCTAATGAGTGAACCGGTTCGTGAAATCATTATCCAAGGAAGAGGAATTAAACGAGATCAAGTAGCTAAACTAAAAGATTTCCTAGCTAGTAAATTTTCAGAAAGAGTTGCTGAGATAAACCGTGACGGAAAAGAAATTAAAATTAGAGTTTTGGATCCAAGCAAGATATCGAAAACGAAACTTAGACCTTATATTAAAAGATTTATTTATCATGAAGGACTTCGTGGAGAAGTAAAGGTTTTATCTGCCGGCGCAGATGCTCTTCTGCTCCACAGAAAGGGTGGAATTGAACCAGTAGAAGAAGAAGTTGAGGAAGAGAAAGTAAAAGAGGAGGAATAAACTTAGGTGATACGCCATGATCAGACCAGATGTTAAAAAGCCTGGTGAAGATGAAATTCGCGAAGGTAGAGGATTTAGCATAGGTGAAATATTGGGTGCCGGCTTAACAGTACATGAAGCAAAAAGACGAGGGATTCCCATAGATAAAAGAAGGCGATCTACTCACGAGTGGAATATTCAGAAATTAAAAGAATACCTCGAAGCGCCAACGGTGGTCGAAAAAGAGGCTGAAGTGGCGGAAGAAGCTGAAGAGGTCGCCGAAGAAGCAGAGAAAATTCCTATAACTGAACTTAAGGGTTTATCAAAGGCTACAATAAATAAACTACTTGCGGCTGGGATTGAATACGTAGAGGATATTGTAAATATAGACTATAAAGTTCTCGCTGAAACTACAGGACTTTCTGTAACTACTGCTAAGAAAGTAATAAATAAAGCAAAAGAAATAACCCAACAATAATAAGTATCATCGGTTTCCTTCTTTTTCCGTGTTTTTTCTTATTCTTGCTAGGGCTGCAACAACGGCATTTAAGAAAGCTAAAGTAGCCATTTCAAAAAGCATGCCTTTAAGTGTACCATGTTCACCATAAGCTGTAAGTTCTTCTAACTTTCGGCTTTGTTGATTTTCTTCTCTCCCTGGTATCGATATTACAAGATCTGCTAACTTACCAAGTGTAGAATTAGGCTTACTTGTTATTGCAACGACTTTAGTATTTGTTTTTTTTCCAACTTTAGCGAATTTTACAGGATAATCGGTCTCTCCAGTTCCACTAATTGCAAAGATCAAATCTGTAGCTCTAGGTGCAGGAAGCAAAGATTCACCAACAATATATACCTCATACCCTAATGAAACTAAGCTAAGACCAAATATTTTACCCACAAGCCCTGACTTCCCGACACCAACAATGTATACCCTATCCGCTCCCGAGAGAAGCTCTAATAGCTCACCAACTCTATTCCCGTCCAACCAGCTAATACTATTATTAAGGTGATTTGTGATGCTTTTAATTATGGATTCGATAACTTCCTTAGTCACCTTTCTCAGCTCCTGTCATTCTTTTGTATAGCTCATCTATGATTGCTTCAAAAAGAAAAATCGTAGAAATCTCGAAAAGTGAGCCTTCATGAGTTATGGGCTCTCTTTCACCCTCTATCTCTCTTTCAAGGAACATTTTATAGTGCCATTTTCTTGTTCTTCCTTTGACTATTATTACGAGATCTGCGATGTTTGACAATGGTGAGTCCTCAAAAGATGTAATCCCTACTATGAGAGCCCCTCTTCGTTTAGCAGCATTACAATATGTGATAACCTCTTCTGTTTCTCCGCTTCCAGAAACTGCTATTACAATATCTTTTTTACCACCAATTGGAGGAGCTAAATCGAGTATTCTTTCACCAATAGCCGATACATTAAATCCTAGTTGTAGAAGTCTTATGGCAAAAAGCTCAGAAACAAGAGCGGACCTCCCTCGACCAACAGTAAATATTCTATCAGCGTGAAGTAGAAAGTCAATTAGTTTGCTGATATTCTCCTCATTGATATTCTCAAGGTTCTTAGTTACTTTTCTCGCTAAATATTTTATAAAATTCCTTGTACTCAAAAGAAACACCTCAGTGTTGAGGCTGGTGAAGCATATTAATACACCTTTAGAGAAGTATTTTAATCTTACTTACTTTTTTTCTAAAACTTCATTGAGAATATGAAAAAGATTAAAAGTTCATTTTTTGTAAACAATCATAAGAGGTGATCAAAGTGCAACTAAGTCTAATAGGGCTTTTATTGATTTTCATAGGCTTCATACTTATGGTCATAGCTTCATTCTCTCTCATATTTGAAGCTACGGAGGAAGTAGAAACTCCTCAGTCACCAGAAGTTATAAGAGGACCAGAATACATTAGTGAGAGAAAAAGGGAGAAAAAATATGCAGGAGTTATTTTTATAGGCCCATTCCCAATAGTAATAGCGTCTGATAAGAAAATGGGGATAATAGCGCTAATAGTAGGTCTAGTAATATTTCTTCTAGCTATGTTTCTTATTTTCATGGCTGGTTGGTTTTAATGAATATAAATGCGATACTTTTTGATTTGTTTATTACATTGCTAAAACCACATCGTTTAATATCTGAAGGGTTTATTGATGCTACAATACAGGTTCTTAGGAGGAGAAAAATTAATTTTGATGAAGAGAGGATTCATAGAGCTCTTACTGAGTCGTACGTCTCTGGTAGAAAACTTAAATATGATTTGGGAATAGAAATACATGCACTGCGATGGATTGCAGATAGCTGCTATAAAAGTGGCTTAAGACTTGATTTTTCAACACTAAAGGAAATACAAAAAGGGGCTCATGAAATTATTATAAAGTCAACTGAAATTTTTAATGATGTAATACCAACCCTTGATGCACTATACAAAGCTGGATATAAGATGGGCTTAGTTAGTAACGTATCTGATGACATGCTGGCAAGAGTATTGCTTAAGGAATTTAAATTATCTAAATACTTTTCTTTAGTTGTAACCTCTGCTGATATAAATATAAGAAAACCTGATCCTCGCATTTTTAAGTACGCAGCTGAACATTTAGAAGTTCCAATCAGTCAATCCATGTACGTAGGAGATAGTATAAGGGATGATATTTACGGTGCAAAAAGAGCTGGCATGGTTACAGTGCGGATTATAAGACGAGGTGTAAAGGAAAATATATATTACGAGGGAAAAATATATGAGGACTATAAAGAAGTTTTACCAGATTATACTATTAATTCTCTCACAGAATTAATAGATATTCTGAATGCTAATAAAAAGCAGGATGATTTAAAATGAGCTCTAAGAAGAAACGCAAAGAGAATGACGCATTAGATAAAATTATTCAGACGTTCTTTGATTTAAGAGCAGAAGGATTCAAAGAGATGACGAAAAGTAACTTTGAACAAGCATCTATGAAATTTGCTGAATCCGTTATCAGAAGTAGAGAGTTGATCCATGGGCTTCTTTTCATCCTAAGTAAAGATATAGAAAAATTTAAACTGGTCTTGCATATGCTTTCATGGTACATCATGGCCACAGATAGCATGGTTCAAACATATTTATCTATGTCTGCTAAAATGAAAGATGAGCGTGACTCTCTAGTTTTTTTAGGAAAAGCTGTTGGCCTTGCCGAGAGTTTATATCATCTATGTCATGTACTAGATAAGGTATTGAATGAAATCCCTGCAGATATAGAGAATGACCTAACTATTGAAACTACAAAGTTGGCCATATCACAGTGGGTTAAAACTTTTAGAATGCTAATTGAGTTGTTAGATGCCAACAAATTAAGTATTCCCGAAGGAATACTTAAACTTGCAAGAGAGGATGGTCTTCTGAAATATGGTGGTGAGTAATAATATGAAGAGACAAAATATTGCTATTCCAGGTTTAACATGTGTTGTGTTGATAGATAAATTTCTTATGGGAGAGGAGCCACCCCTATCACGAAAAAGGCTTAAAGAGCTTCTTTCAAAGTTTGGAAAGTACGATGAAATATTTTTAGCGGTTCCTGATAGAAAGGTAAACCTGTACAAGTCATACATTCAAGATGAGGAAGAAGTAAGCATAATTACAATAAAAGATGGTGAAGACGAAAAACAATTGCTTAAGAATCTCCTTACTGAAATAGCTGAATATCAATATGTAATTTTTCACCCATTGAATGACCCCCTGGTTAGTCCGCTTATATTGAAAATTTTTGAGGATATGATCAAGGATCATCATGCCGTGATTCTAAGAATAAAAAACAAATTAGATCCATGGAGAGCAATATACGATATTCAAAATATCTTAGACAAGCTAGAAAGTTCAGAAATAAAAATGCTTAATGAATTTCTTGAAAAAATAGGAAAAACTCTGGTGATAGATGATTTCGCACTAAGGAGCTTTGAAAAGATGGGAATCCTATATGAAAAAATAGAAAAAGCTAAAGATCTTAGAAAATTTAAACGCTACTAACGAATTTTAGTCCCTGGAGGCACCTCTCCGTCAACAGTTAAAAGTCTAGGTGGGTATGTGTCTGTCGCTAGGAGCATACCTTGTGACTCGATACCGCGTATTTTCTTTGGCTCTAAGTTCGCTACAACTATAATTGTTTTTCCTTCTATTTCTTCAGGTTTGTAATATTCCGCTAACCCCGCAACTAGTTGTCTTTTTTCAGTTCCTAAGTCAACTTCAAGCCTTAGTAACTTACTTGTTCCAGCAACTCTTTCTGCTTTAATAACTTTTGCAGTTCTAAGATCCACCTTCATGAAATCATCAAAGGGTATGGTATTACTCATTATTACCACCCCTTTAGTTATCATTGTAAGAGTTTTTCTTTTAAAAGTATTATTTTGGATATTAATTAATTCATTTTGGAAAAAAGCTTAAATATATCTAACGAAATGTATGTTTAACTGCAATATTTATTACTTAAAAATTAACAAAAATGCATTTTGGTGGCTTATGCCGCCAATTCTCTATACTTGAAACGTGGAGGATTTTAAAAAATGAGCAGTGAAAGAGCAATTCTTGTGGGTAAGAAACCTATTTGGAGTTATGTTATGGCTGCTTTAGTTCAATTAAATCAAGGCGCAAAAGAAATAATCATAAAAGCCCGAGGAAGAGCTATATCTAAGGCCGTTGATATAGCAGAGATAGTACGACAAAGATGGTTGCCTGGTAGAATAAAAGTTAGGAGTATAGATATCGGTACTGATACAATTACAGATCCAAGTGGGAATCAAAGGAACATATCAACAATTGAAATAGTTTTAGAGACCACAGAAGAAAAATAGCTTGATTTTGTTCCTCATTATTTTTTATCATTCCGTTATATCTATTCTAAAGTATGTTAGGAACCCGTAAAAAATTAGTTTAGTAAAGATTAAAAATCTTCGTTTGAAAGGTATCGGTCTCGAGAATTGTCTCGCAGTTCGCTTTTGCATCGTCCCGAATTAATAACTTGATAGACTACACACTAGTACATCCGCAGTTCACAACCGTATCTTGTAAAATACTATAGCTTATATGCCTCTTTAATTGCTGGCATGAGGCACTCATGAGCTTTCTGCAAAGCCTCTCTTTTGAACCGCGATCAAATCGGAGTGACGAGACGATTTACAAAGCCACCTTGGAGTAACTTCGAATGTTGTGAGCTGTGAGATACACTAATAGCTCCTTGTAGCACATATCTGGGTTAATCGAAGAAAGTCGAATCATCCGTGTATCGAAGTTGCCGAAGGGG
>JBECUL010000060.1:0-12009 GCA_040225955.1 Candidatus Asgardarchaeum abyssi
TCCTCATCAAGTAGGCAGAAAAATTGCTGTTACAACAAGATTTAGAGTAGATATTAAACAAAATACAACTTATATGTAATTTTTTGTATCTATCTTTCATCTTAGGGGTCTTTAATAAGGCTAAGAGATTCTTCTTCGGACTTCCAGATCTTGTAGCTAACCCAATTCTTGCTATATTTTCTTTTAATGGAATTACCCAAGCAAAAAAGCCATCTGCAAAACGTCTATCAAAATGTAACTCTACAAACTCTTCTTCAACACTAAATTTTTTAACTTCTACTTGATATGCAGGCAATACATCAACTTTTTCAGATACTCCAAATTTTTTCCTTACTGTTCCACTCCATCCTTCTGCATCGATTACAAGTGGATATTTTTTATTAAGATGCTTTTTATTCCTTTTATCATAAACGTTAAGTAATACCTCTTTATCCTCTGTAACGTAATGAGCCGCAATAACACGATAATTATATTTAATGAAATAACCTCTTTTTTCAATAATATTAGCTAGGTATTTATCAAACCTATATCTATCTATTACCACAGCTTGATAGTTTTTTGAACAAACTCTAAAATTCAATCCATTAGGAGAGAAAAAAATAGCGCCTTTGACTTTATTTTGTATGAACTTTGAAGCAGATTTTCTTGAAATATCAATCCCCAACTTTTTAAATCCATTAATACTAATTAATCCAGCACAATGAAGTGGCAATCCAACTTCACTGTGTTCCTCAAAAATTTCAAGTTCTAATCCTCTCTTAGCAAGCTCTAATGCAGAAAAGAGACCTGAGGGACCTGCTCCAATAATTGCGATATTTGAGGACATATTTTTTATCATATTTGTCACCAATATTTTTGATCTACGGTGATATATATGGATTCAGTATCCTTTAAGCAAGTAATTCTTGTCAGAACTGATATAAAAATGTCTATTGGTAAACTCGCAGCACAGGTAGCTCATGCTGCGGTTAGCTCAACTTTAAATTGTCAAAAGGCTCATAAAGATTGGTTAGATAGTTGGCTAGAACAAGGACAAAAAAAGGTAGTCCTCAAGGTAAAGACCCTAGATGAACTAATTGAGATATGGAAAAAAGTCAAAACTGCAGGACTCCCATGTAAATTAATCAAAGATGCAGGACTTACAGAGCTTCCTCCAGGAACTATTACTACTCTGGGCATAGGCCCTGCACCAGAGCAGATCATTAATAAATATACCAGTCATTTACCTCTTTTATGATGTGGTTCAAATGAAAGTACATATATTAGAACAAATTCTTGGAATTAAAACTTACTTGACAAAAATAGAAGGCATTGGCGGCATTCTAAGAAAATATATAAGTGACTTCGTAGTGGATGAAATCTTGCTAAATCAAAAGCGAGCTAGCAGCTTAGGTAAATATTCAGAAGAAAAAAAGAATGGTAATTACACGCATTTTGTCTTCAAAAAAGTAAATTGGGCTACGATTGAAGCTATTAAGTTCATTGCTCGAAAATTAAAGATCAGCCATAAACGTTTCTCTTACGCTGGTAATAAAGATAAACGAGCTATAGCTTTCCAGGTTGGAAGTGTTTATAACGTCAAACCAAGTCTTCTTATAAGGAAATTTCATCCAAATCTAGAGGTTTTAAATGCATGGCTAGCGGATAAACCAATTCGCCTTGGTCAGTTATGGGGCAATTTTTTTAGGATCATAGTAAGAGATTTTCAAGATTCTTCAAATATTGAAGAACATTTACGATTTATTTACAACGAGCTCCAGTCATTGGGGGGTGTACCTAATTTTTTTGGACACCAAAGATTTGGTGTCCAAAGACCAATAACACATATCGTAGGGAAGTATATTCTAAAAGGAGATTACGAAAAAGCTGTAAAAACTCTTTTGGGTGATGTTTTTGAGTTAGAAGGATCGGACGCTAAAGAGGCAAGGATATATTTAGTTGAATCTGGTTGGAATTATCGAAAGGCTATAAGTAAATTTCCGAATAGATTAAAAACTGAAATTCGTTTAATGCAATATTTAATAAAGCATCCTGATGACTATTTAGGGGCTTTAAAATCTTTACCATTAACAATTTTTAAGATATTTATTCATGCTTATCAATCATATATTTTTAATGAGAGTCTTAGCTATCGTATCGCTGAAGGCTATCCTCTCAACATAGCTATTGAAGGTGATATAGTACTTCAAGTAGATGATTATGGATTACCAATTTCATTTCCGTACATAGTAACTTCAAAAAACATAGAAAGGGTTAATGAATTAATTAGAAAAAGAAAACTTGTAATAGCACACCCAATAATTGGTTACAAGAGTGTCCTACCTCAAAACAAAATTGGAGACTTTTATGAAAAAATGCTCATACATGAAAATGTTGATAAATCTAATTTTTTGTTCAAAGATCTACCAGAACTCTCATCGAAAGGAACATATAGACAAATACTTGCGCCCATTTACTGGCAGAGCGAGCCAAAAATTATTGCAACAAATAATAACATTAATTACATAGAATTTAATTTCTCACTTCAGAAATCTTCATATGCCACTATTGTAATGAGAGAATTTATGAAAACGCACCCAAGGAATTACGTATAGCCAAATAAAAATAAATTGAAAAATAAAATTAGCTTTAGTTAAAGTAAAATTAAAAAAGAAAAAGCAAAATGTTGTTGTTAATTATTTTTTCTGCTCTTCTCTCTCTAGGACAATTTCTATTGTACTAACATTCATTATCCTATTTCCTTCGCCTGTCACTTGTTCAGTATCTATTTTCACTTCTGCCACTTTAAAGTCGGGAATGAATCGTTTTCTTACAAGTTCAGCTACATCAACAGCCCTGCTGATGGATCTTCCTCTTGCCTTTAAAGACACCTTCTTAGCTCCATTGTGGAAAAGAGTTATACAAGCCAATACATAAGCCATTAAGTTCTTTTTACCTATGTAGACCACGTTTTCTTCAGACATTATGGATCCTCCTATAGCATTAATCTCTTAGATTTAGATTCTGAAACTCCGTTAATTCATAAGTAAAGAACTTTACTTTTAAAATTTTCTATTATAAACGAAATTTATCTTTCATTTATTCTTCAAACATCAAGTAAAATTTAATTAATGTAATATTTTGTAAAGCACAATGAATATTCTTTGTTAAATAATATAACATTTTTTAAGATGCATTTTGGAGGACTTTAAATGAAACTTTATGAATACGAGGCAAAACAATTATTCATTGAAGAAGGTGTTTTGGTACCTCAAGGAGTTTTGGTGAAATCCGTAGAACAAGCGCTTGATGCTGTTAAGAAAATCAAATTCCCTCTTGTTCTCAAGGCGCAAGTACTTGTAGGCGGCCGTGGAAAGGCAGGAGGTATAAAAGTAGCTAACGATGAATATGAATTAAGGAAAATAGTAAGTGAGATGTTTTCTACGAAAATAAAAGGAGAGAGTGTAAATACTATTCTTATTGAAGAGAAAATAGATATAGAAAAGGAATTATACCTAAGTATTACAGTGGATCGCTCTTCACGAAGTCCTGTAATACTATTTAGTGACATGGGAGGCATAGATATAGAGGAGATTGCAGAAAGATATCCAAATAAAATCATTAAATGCTACATTGATCCATTAATTGGTATGAAAAACTATCATAAGCTTATGATTACTGATCACATAAACTTAACACAAAATGTAAAAAAACAAATTACAAACATATTAGATATCCTGTGGAAAATTTTCAAAAAATACGATGCTGAACTTGTTGAAATAAATCCATTGGTGGTCACTAAAAACGGAAACGTAATTGCCGTGGATGCAAAGATTATAATCGATGACAATGCGTTATTCAGACAATTAAGATTCTCGAAGCTTATGGGGAGTGAAAGAGGTGAATATAATGAGAGAGAGATAGCTGCAATGAAAGCTAATATGTCTTATGTAGAGCTTGATGGAAACATTGGTATTATTGGAAATGGTGCAGGTTTAGTAATGGCAACAATGGATGTCGTTAAATATTTTGGTGGCTCTCCTGCTAATTTTTTAGATGTTGGCGGTGGAGCTAGTGCTGAAAGAATGAGAAAAGCTCTAGAAATTATCAGTTCGCATCCAAACGTAAAAGCAATTTTCATCAATATTCTAGGTGGCATTACAAGGTGTGACGAAATGGCAAGAGGAATAATATCGGCTCTTGAAGAATTTAAAATAAAAAAACCCGTTGTAATTAGGTTGATTGGTACGAATGAAAGAGAGGGAAGAGAGATTCTTAACAATTATGGTATTCATGCTTTTGATAATATGGAAGAAGCTGCTAGAAAAGTGGTTGAGCTCGTTAGGGAGGAATTATAATGGCAATTTTTATAGATTCTAATACAAAAGTTATTGTGCAAGGAATTACTGGACGGCAAGGTACTTTCCATACCAAGCGAATGATTGAGTATGGAACAAAAGTTGTTGCTGGCGTGACACCAGGTAAGGGAGGACAAGAGGTACATGGAATTCCAGTTTATAATACAGTTAAAGATGCTGTTGAAGATACGAATGCTACAGCATCTATAATTTTTGTCCCAGCTAAATATGCAATTGATGCCGTCTTAGAAGCCATAGATGCTAATTTAAATCCTATTGTAGTCATAACCGAGCATATCCCCATACATGATGCTATGCTTTTTGTTCGCTTAGCACGGCTAAAAGGAATATCTATCATTGGACCAAATACGCCTGGAATAATTGCTCCTGAGCAAAGCCTAGTCGGAATAATGCCAGGACATATTTTCAAAAAAGGAAATATTGGAATTGTATCGAGAAGCGGCACACTTACTTATGAAATTGCTGATATACTAACACAAAATGGATTTGGGCAATCTACATCTATTGGAATAGGTGGCGATCCTATAACAGGACTCGATTTTATTGACGTACTTAATAAATTTGAAAATGATCCAGAAACAGAAGCTATAGTTCTTATTGGTGAAATTGGCGGAGACTCTGAAGAAAGAGCTGCTAGTTATATTAAGAAAAACATCAAAAAGCCTGTTGTGGCTTATATTGCAGGGCAAACAGCACCTCCTGGAAAACGAATGGGACATGCTGGTGCAATAATTAGTGGTCGTAGTGGAACCGCCCAAAGTAAAATAGAAGCATTTAAAAAAGTCGACGTTAAGGTGGCAACTTTACCTAGCCAGATCCCTAGTATTCTTAGTGAAATGCTAAAAAGATAAAGATTTACTTTTCTTTGTCGTTTTTATATTTTTTAAGAGCTTCTCTCCCCTTGTCGGTAATAAAATAAAATGTATAACCGCCCCTTTTTATCTCCTTAATAAAATTTTTATTTATAAGATTCTCTACACAGCTTAAAAATAACTTAATATTTAGCTTTGATCGTTTATATAACTCTCTTTGATGTATACCCCCATCAGAAAGGTCTGCTATAATACTCAAAACCTTAATCTCAGGATCCATTGTTATCACGTATAAAGTATTTTCCAAATAGAAATAATAAAGTCAAAACTGTACTATATTAATCTTCACCAACACCCATATAGCCTTGCCCAGGTTTTAGAATCTCGATTTTTCTCCTAGTTTTAGTTATATACGATACATGAATTAAGCCATCTATTTCTAATTTAAGTAGAGCTTTGTTTAATTCATTGGGGGATACATCACCATATACTCTCTCTAAAATGCTCATTAACTCATTATCTAATATTATTCCTTTATGTTTCTCCAATATATCAAGGATTACAACAGTTAAAGGTAAGGATGGCCAATCTTTTGATGACATATTATATCCCTCATGTCACTGGTGATGGAAATACACTAACTTGACTTCTTCTAAATGCTTTATTTATATTTTCATACCATCTTATCATTTCAGGAGTCAAAGATGGGTGAATATGCTCTAAAGCTTTATCAAAATGTCTTTTATAAACAAGTTTTGCATTGACATCTTCTCTAAGCGCATTCATAGCAGCTTCTCTTGCCAAAGCTGCCAAATCTGACCCGGCAAAACCTTCTGTTATTCTTGCTAATTCTTCTAAATCAACATCATCTGCCAAGGGCATTTTAGACGTATAGATCGTAAGAATCTCAAGCCTAGCCTCTTTATCAGGAGGTGGTACATAAATTATTCTATCAAATCTGCCGGGTCTAAGTAACGCCGGATCAAGCATATCGGGCCTGTTTGTTGCAGCAATAGCGATTACATCACGCATATTTGCAATTCCATCCATTTCTGTAAGAAGCTGACTTATTACTCTTTCGGTAACTCCACTATCCCCATATCCTAAACCACGTCTAGGTGCTACAGCATCTATCTCATCAAAGAAAATTATAGCAGGAGCTGCCATTCTTGCCTTTCTAAATACCTCACGAATTGCTTTTTCGCTTTCTCCTACCCATTTACTAAGCAACTCAGGACCTTTAACACTAATAAAGTTTATTTCGCTCTCCGTGGCAATTGCTCTCGCAAGCATAGTTTTACCACAACCAGGTGGCCCATAAAGCAATATTCCTTTTGGTGGAGTAATCCCCATCCGTTCAAAGCGCTCTGGATATTTAAACGGCCATTCTACAGCTTCTATTAATAATTGTTTTACCTCCTTTAATCCACCCACATCAGACCATTTTGTTCTTGGGATTTCAATTGTAACCTCTCTTATCGCAGAAGGTGTTATCTCTTTTAATGCAGCCATAAAGTCATTCATATTTACTTTTATTTGTTCTAATACTTCGGATGGTATAGTTTCTTCCTCAAGGTTTATTTTAGGAAGATATCTTCTTAATGCTTTCATAGCAGCCTCTCTACAAAGTGCTGCTAGATCCGCTCCAACATAGCCATGAGTTACGTCAGCTAATTTTGCTATATCAACATCATCTGCCAAAGGCATACCTCTTGTGTGAATCATTAAAATTTCATGACGCCCTTGTCTATCAGGAACTCCTATTTCGATTTCTCTATCAAATCTACCAGGTCTTCTGAGCGCTGGATCGATGGCATTGATTCTGTTAGTTGCACCTATTACAATAACTTGTCCTCTAGCATGTAACCCATCCATGAGAGCTAATAACTGCGCTACAACTCGCCGTTCAACCTCACCAGTGACCTCACTCCTCTTAGGAGCTATAGCGTCTAATTCGTCAATGAAGATTATCGATGGTGCGTTCTTTTCAGCTTCTTCAAATACTTGTCTAAGCCTTTTTTCGCTTTCACCATAGAACTTAGACATTATCTCAGGACCATTAATGGCAATGAAGTGAGCATCACTTTCATTTGCAACAGCTCTTGCAAGTAATGTTTTACCACAACCAGGTGGCCCATATAACAAAACACCTTTTGGTGGAGTAATTCCTAATCGTTTAAAGAGCTCTGGATGTTTTAAAGGAAGCTCTACCATTTCTCTTATTCGCTGAATAGCATCATGTAGACCACCAATATCCTCATATGTGATAGCTGGAATTCCAGCTGCTTCGGAAATTGGTTTTTCATTAACTCTTATTATTGTAGAATTAGTAACAATCACAACACCAGGTGGTTGAGTGGATAACACCTTAAATGGAATAGAACCATGAATACCAACAGTAATCTTAATAATATCTCCCTTTGTTAATGGAAAACTAATAATTCTATGCTTAATTATAGCTTCTAATCCTTGAGGCTGATGAGGAAGAGAATGAGAAGTTGTTGGCGCTAAAACAACTCTCTTAGCTTCTTTCTCTTCAGCTTTTCTAACAATAACATAATCACCGATTGAAACACCAGCGTTATGACGAGTAAGCCCATCCATCTGAATTACTCCTTTAGATCCATAATTAAAAGTAGACCAAGCAATAGCCGCTATTGTATTTATTCCTCTAATCTCAACAATATCCCCCACATGGATCCCTAATTGGCGCATAGTTTCGCGATCCATTCTAACTATGAAACGCCCCGCATCTCGTTTTTGGGCTTCTTCAACTCTTAGTTTAACTTCCTCCGGCATGAAAACACCTCAAGAGTTAGATGTTAACAATATTTCAATTGTCATTTATATACTACAAACTTATCAATATAAATTCTGTGGAAAAGAAAAAGTTTTTAGAAAAACAATTAACCATACAAAGAAACAGCACCTATCTGTACGTCCTCGACATTTTCAATTTCTTTAATTAATTCTTCTAGCTCATCAGTACTCCCAATACTATGATCCATAATTACATTTAATTTTAATCTCTTCAATCCAAAGGCAACAGGTTCTATTTCATATTTTAGGACTTCATATTTTGGAGCTATCTTTTGCGTTATCTTCTCTTTAAGCTTCTCTAAATCAACATTTATATCTACTGGCATTACATTGACTTGAACTAAAACTTTATTTGGCAGAAGAAACACCTCCTATGGTCCTTCAAATTCGCAATTTGGGCACTTATATTTATGCCCAAATGTTCTACATTTCTCACAACGCCAAATAGTATAAGCTCCACAATTAGGACATTCAAAATGTACAGCGGCCTCTGTTGGTGTTATTTTCCTTCCACAACTAGTACATACGGGAGTTTTTATGCTTGACATTCCACTCATCACCTTCAGCAGAAATAAAAAAGACTCGGTTAAAAAATTTTCGTTTTTATGTTTTAAACTTCATCGAAAAATGATAAAATCATAATGTATATAGAGTCAATACATATTAATAGTCGGTTTTAATATTTAGTATGGCTTACTATCACTTTTGGTGAAAAAGATGTCAAAAAGAGAAAAACGTGTACTTGTAGCTGGAACATTTGACATTATACATCCAGGCCATATCCATTTAATAAAAGAAGCGACAAAACTCGGTAAAGTTATTGTAATAGTAGCAAGAGATTCAACTGTTCGCAGAATTAAAGGAAGAGAACCAATAATCCCAGAAAGACAAAGATTAGAGGTAGTGAAAAATATTAAAGGTGTATTCAAAGCGCGATTGGGCAATGAAGATAAGGATTTGTTAAAAGTCGTAGAAGAGGAAAAACCGGATATTATACTTCTTGGTCCAAACCAAAACTTTAATGAAAAAGAAATAGAAGAGGAACTTAAAAGAAGAGGAATTAACGTAAAAGTTCTTAGATTAAAGAATGAACTAAAGGATTTCCCATTACATAGTACAACAAAAATCGTTAAGAGAATTTTAGAGATTTTTAATAAGGAAAAATAAGGATTTAATAGTTATGCTATTTATTCTATTAACAATTTTCTAACTTTTTTAGTTAACCTATCAGCGATATATAGGGGTTCTGGATACTTATGGTCATGAATAAGTTTTAAAACTAGCTCATATGACTGTTCCAGATCTATGAGATGCCCAGGAGATATATATAAATATGGTTTTCCATTTTCAAACAAAGCTCTTCCAAGAATCTCTCCATTAAAAACAACATTTGCATACCCTTTTCCAGTATCAATTAATTTTCCAACTAAACCCTTCTTTGCTACACCGATAGATGGTTTATTTAAAATTATACCAATATGAGATGCACAACCTATCTTGCGTGGATGAAGAATTCCATGAGCGTCTATTAAAAGTATATCAGGTGATATGGTGAGATGTTTGTAAGCTACTATTATAGGTTTTACCTCTCGAAATGCTAGAAATGTTGGAATGTATGGAAATTCTACCTTATCGCGGTATATACATATTTCAATAGGACTATTTTTTAGAATGTCCCACATAACAGCCACTACAAATGCTATAGAAGACTTATATGATATATCAAAGGCGCATATATATCTTGATTTACTTACTAAAGGATTATATTTTATGACCACTTTCTTTGAGAGATAGTTTTGCGCTAAAATTAATTTTTTAATGGTTATTTTCTTTCTCTTTTGTTTCATTTTCTAACATTCCCATGGAACTAATTTTTATAGTCAATTCAGTAATTACCATATCCGAAAGGGTTCTATCTATTATTAATCTTGCAATGTCTTTTTTGTGCTTATATCCTGGAACTATGGAGTCCGGTATTTCAAGAGATGATAGATTATCATAAATAGATATCATTATTTTTAGAAGATTCTTAGCTTCATCTATTCTCTTTTTATTTAACAGAATTAATATACGTCTTCGTAATTCGCCAATGAGATCGCTTAATCCCAATAAATATGCAGAAAATGATACATTTAGTTCATCAGGAGACAGTATTGTGTTATTTACAACAACTGAATAAAATAATTCAGCTTCTACATATTCTTGGAGAAGATTAAGTAAAAAATTACTATATAGTAAATCATAATGTTCACTTAAAAGAGTATATATGTTCTTAATTAAATCTCTAAGTTTTGTTAAATTTTCCTCAGCCATAATCTTGTTATCATTATGCAAAGCATGTATTACTAAGGCCGCTAAGCGAATACCTTTCCTAATCAAGGGATAGACATTATCACGTACTTCACTTTTTTCATCAACGAACTTAGATACATTTTGAAATATTTTTTCAAGCTTATCAGTAAACAATTATTATCACCTTTTAAAATTCATAAAATGACATAACAGTACCTTCGCTAGGAGTTATTTCTAGTATATCTACTCCAAATCCAGTGGCTGCTGTACGTTTTGATCCAAATTTTACCGCATCAATTGCTACCTTTTTTGCATCCTTTAATGTTAATTCTTCAGTAACATTACTCTCTAATATTCCCAATGCGGAATCTGAGCCATATCCTATAGCAACATATTTTTCATGTTCAATAACAGAGCCCCATATATCAAGCTCATAAAGATGCATTCCAGATTCATCAATCCCACCGATTATACTAAGAGTTAGGTAAGGAGAGAATTTTGTTGATGAAAGAATTCGGCTTAATAACTTTGCAACCGCACGAGTTACTATTGAACGATTTGTTTCTAATTGCAATAAATTTATCTGGGCTCTCATATAGTTAGTCAAAATAGAGATGTCAGCAGATATTCCAGCAAAGGCTATCCCTATATTTTTTGTTAAAGGATAAACCTTCCTCGCTTTTTTGCTAATTATTAAATCATCACCATAAGAATAAACTTTCTCCGAAGCTAATAGGATACCATCTTTTGCTTTAATCCCTATTGTAATTGTTGTTATAGGAGGATATTTTATTACAGACATTTAAACCACTCTCTATCATAAATGATTTTAACTTATGGAAGAAAATTTCTAAGTTAATTTTTATTTATTATTACTTGTTTAATATTTTTAAGCAGATCACTTATTCCTTCATTCTTTATTGCGGATATAAAAATTATGTTCTCATTTATTTGCTTTTTTAACTCTTCGAATTGAACCTTAGAAGCTATATCTTTTTTATTCGCAACAGGAATTATTGGGATTTGAGGGAATAGGTTTTTTATTTCTAGAAAGAGAGAAACTTGCTGATTAATAGGAATACTAGACAAGTCACTAGGATCAAAGATAAAAATAATAAGGTCTGCCAAGTGTTTTAAAGCCGCAATTGCTTGTAGTTCAATTTTATTTCTTTTTGATATAGGACGATCAAGTAACCCAGGAGTATCAATAACTTGAATCATAAAGCCATTTAGCTTAAGATGGCCTATTATTATATTTCTTGTAGTGAATGGATATTCTGCAATCTCTGGCTTTGCAGAAGAAATTTGTCTAACTAAGGTACTTTTACCTACATTTGGTGCTCCAGCAATAGTAATAGTTTTTAGATTTGGATCTGCGTCAGGTAATTTTGAGAGAGTTCTTCTAACATTTTCAAGAAAGATCAACCTATCATTGATATCAGATACCAATGATGCAAGACGACCAAAAGCAGCTCTTCGATAGTTAATAACCTCATTTACTTGTTTTGCAGAGAGTATTCTTCGTGAATATTGTTTCTCTAGTTTTTTCATAACTTCTATAGCTCCAGAAATGGAGCCTAAGGCCTTTCTAATTTTGTTAACGTCAAAAAGTATATCAGCTATTTCGCGATAGAATGAATGAATATTGTCAAACGACGGATATTCTTTTACAACCTTTGTAAGTCTATTAATAACTATTTCATATGCTGTATTAAGTTTAGCATGAG
>JBECUL010000061.1:0-11758 GCA_040225955.1 Candidatus Asgardarchaeum abyssi
TTGTTTTTTTTTTTTTTTCTTCCTTCAGCATTTCCCAATATTTATGAGCATAGATGCAGCCGGGATCAGGAGCTCTTATATTTCTGAAGTAATTGTAAGCTCTAGCTCTACAGCCACCGCATACATATCTATATTTACAGTCACCACACGGACTATACAGCTTATCTTTATCTCTGAGTGCCCAAAGCAATGGAGAGTGCCGCCATAGTAACTCAAAATCATCTTTCAAGATATTACCTACTTTAACTTCTGGATCGTGTGGAAAGAAAACACAAGGATATATATCTCCATTTGGTTCAATTGATACATAGAATCGGCCAGCTCCACAGCCACCTATGAATTCGGCTAGTCTTTGTAGTTTGCCGGGGAGTTTTGAATTGTAAAAGTGTGTTGGAACTAGGGTAGCGCCATTTTCTTTAATATTCATTTGTAGAGCCACTCTAGCATATTGCGGCGCTGTAGATAGCAATTCAACTTTATACTTACTTCTTAGTTTTAAGAGTGTTTTCAATAGAGATTCCCTTTCTTCAGGAGACAGATCCCAATCAATGATTTCACGCCCACGTCCGATTGGGACAAAATTATATGCCATAAACCAGTTAGCACCTAACTCATCTGCAAGTTCTATTATTTCAGGAATTTCATGTAAATTAAATTTAGTAACTGTTGTAGCTATTTCAACAAACAGTCCAGCATCAACAGCATTTTTTATTCCTTGAATCGTTTTCTCGAAAGCACCAGGAATCCCTCTAAATGTATCATGTGTCCTAGCAGTGGCTCCATCGAGGCTTATTTGAACGTATTCTAAGCCTGCTTGTTTTAACCTTTTTACTCTTTCTTTAGTAAGTGTTGTACCGTTGGTTGCCATGGCTACATAAAAACCAAGCGATTTTGCGTAGCTTATTAAAGTTTCAATATCAGGTCTTATAGATGGTTCCCCACCAGAGAATGCAAGTATAACTACTCCAGCATCTGCTAGCTTTTTGATTACACGAAGTGCATCAGATGTTCCGATCTCATCAGATGCCCGTGAACCAGCACTTTCATAACAATGCTTACATCTAAGATTACAAGCTTTCGTAACATTCCAAACAATTTGAAATGGTGCGCCTGGAACAAAAGGTTTTCTGACACCAAACAAAGCTATACCTTTTATCACCGCAATTAAAGCTCTCCTGTAGTAAGGTATGGTAAGCAACTCTTTTAGTTTATCGCTACTCACACCAAACCAATTTTCAGCAAAATTAAGAATGAGAGAAACAGCTTTATAATAAAGAGAACACTTTGCACATGCCGTTTTTCTTATGCCTGCATACATCTCTAAAGCTACTTCTAATGTCAACCGCTTATCTTTATCGCACTTTCTAAGACCCTTTGTCAAAATAGTTCTGATAAATTTACTATTCATTATTCTTTCAAAGAGGTAGCTGACGGTGGTAACATTGCTTGACATGTAATCACCCCAACTAGGGACTTTTTATTTTAGAATTTCAAATATTTCAAATATAAATATTTTGAAAAATAAAAATGTTTAAAAGGAAAAATGTGAAAAAATATATAGAAGATCAGAATCAAATAATAAGTTAGGTGATAGTGTGACCATTGATATAGTAATAGAGCAGATACTTCGAAATTTGCTGGAAATAGCTATACTGAGGATTTTACATGAGGAAGCACTACACGGATACGCGATAGTTCAAAAATTAAAACTTCTTTTGAATAGAGATTTTACCCCAAATGTTGTTTATCCTATTTTATACAAACTTGAAAATAATAAGTTAATAAAATCCCAAGTGGTTCAACGTGGAAAGAGGCAAATAATAAGAGTCTATTCGATAACTGAAAGAGGCAGAGAAATTTTTCAAAGAGTCTCTGAAATTGCAAAAAGAGTAATTTAAGGTCTGACTATAATTTGACTTTCATGGTATCACCTGATTTTTCGTATATGAAAACATTAGTAGCTAACTTTTTAAGGAAATCACTGTAGGTTTTAAGTATTTTTACATTTCCGCTCAAGTGCATCGGTATTAAAAATCTCGGTTTAAGCATTCCACATAATACGTCAATTCCACCATGCCTTTCGCATTCAACACATAAATTAGCAAAGAGAATATCGACATGCACTTCATTTCGCTTCAGCTTATTGACAACGGTTTCAAATGAATTTTTTATCACTTTATTAAATTCTTCAGGCAAAGACGCTCTTCTCCAGTCAGTATTATCACCTGAGAAATAGATTTTGACTTTCTTCACCTCAATTAAATATGAAACACCAAGATCGCTACTTCCATAAACTCTTATGTGAACATTACCAATATTAGTAGTATCACCTTCCTTAACTACTTTACACAAATCTGCACACTCTCCACACAATTTTAGAACATCCTCTGAAACTATACACTTGAAATCTTTCACATAGTTACTTAAAGAAAAAGCATCCTTGGAGAAATGATCTCTATGAGAATGAGTTATTAGTACTATTAAGTTCTTATTCTTTATCTTATTAATTACTATTTGCTTTTGTTTTTCGCTTAAAATTTCAGAATAATCGAACAAAATTACTCTATCATTAAGGGATATTATAAAACAATCATGGTATATGTACGTTATATTTAAATTCATATCGCATCACACATTATGCAACATTACTGCTAACTACTTAAAGTTAAAGCATTTTTATAATTCACGTAATAGCATTTTAAATTCGTTTCAGTTAATTTTTTTACTCTTGTTTCTCTATATCTATTGATGAAAGATGTCTGGTGTCAAGGAAAGGATTAAAGATGTTCTTATGAAGAAAATAGCGTTTCTAATACCTATTTTTCAATTTATACCAGCAATAGGGCCATGGTGCGGGATAATGAGCATCCCGGTGATCGCTTATTTTCTTATGTTAATCTCTATCTATTCTGATTATCCTGATATTTTAGCTCTCGAAATCTCCTACTTACTCAACCCTAGAACATTTATTTTTGAAAAAATTGTTGTACTTGTGGGGTTTGCTTTATTTGTGTACTCTGCAATCTACTTGCACAAACATAAAAACGGACTTACTACTACAGGTCCTTATAGTTATGTTAGACACCCTCAATATTTAGGTCTCATAATTATGACCCTTGGCTTTACTCTAATGTCTCTCAATACACCTCTAATTAGCATTGTCATTAGTGTATGGCTTATAGAGATATTAGCATATATCATTTTGGGGTTCAGTGAATGTCCGCATTGGTGAGCGAACATCCACCTTGGGCCTCATCAGCCTCAGCTCCCTCTGGGTTCATGGGGAGCAAGTCATTGGTCTTGACCCCGTTCAGGGTAACCCCGCAAGCCCCACATCACAGCGTCCTTTCACACCGTAATGTCCTTTCGGTGCTTTACTCCCACCACATTCGGACACTGCCTCAATACTCACAAATGCTCACAAAATATTTAACTGTTTCGGAAGGCAAAAATCGAGGAATATCATCTGAGAAGCAAATTCGGAGATAAATATATACAGTATATGAACTCTGTTCCATTTATGATCCCATTTCTAAGAAGAAAATAAAGAGGAGGCATTAATTATGTACTCATTATTTCAAAAATATTAATGTCATTAGTATGTGTCAAAGTTTTGCTGCTCCCCCATGAACCCGGAGGGGAGTTAAGGCTGATGCGACCCAAGTCCGTTGTGAAAGTAAGCATGAATGGAGGAACTTTTACTCACTTTCCTCCATGGAAACTCACAACGGACAGACCCCTTGGATGTAAAGCAAATGACTGCTGAGAGGATTGTCCAGTTCGGAAATGCGCTGAAGAGAAAGGTGTGAAAATTTGCTATGAGTGCAATGATTTCCCCTGAAAAATATTAAGGAGCAATTTGCAAGAAACGTTAATGTCCTTAAGAAATGAAGAAGTCAGGAATTGAAAAGTGGTTGAAACTTCAATTGAGAAAATGAGTGATTATGAGATTCATTTTTGATCATTTTTTCTTAAAGAATGACAGGTATAATTTCTTACTTCATTTATAGGAAAAAGAAAAACAAACTTTCAGCACGCAGAATATGTAATGTTTTTAGTAACTCTTATATTTGAGTAGTTCTCAATCATGTAATACTAATATACTTACATTTTTGTATACTCGTCGGTGAAAGAAATGCTCACTAAAGATTTAGGTAGAACTACTAATTTAAAAGAAAACACTTTGGAAACAATTATCAAGGAAATCGAAAACACGCAGATCATCCTCGTTGCTGGTGGCAAAGGAAAAAGAATGGGAATGCCAGACATACCAAAACCATTAATTAAAATTCATGATAAGACCCTCTTGGACTTATCAATAGAGTTTTACAAACAGGCAGGGTTTAAGGACTTCATCTTACTAATTGGGCATTTGCATAAGATGATAGAGAGGCATATAGAGGAAAAGGGGTATTATGATGTTAACATTAAAGTTTCGGTGGACCCTGAAGAGCAGATGATGAAAGGAATTGTTGGAAAAGGAAAGGCACTTAAGTATGCAATAAGGTCTAATATTATTAATAAAAATAAGAGAGCCATAATAACATATCCAGATGATGTTTTTCTTGATAGATTTTTACCTATAAATCTGCTTACACGCCATATTTATGGCGTTGAGAAGATGAAAATATGGGCAACGCTAGTTTTAGTTCCAGGAACTACTTACCCATTTGGTGTTGCACGACTAAACTATGATGGATTAATTAACAGTTTTGAAGAAAAGCCATTTATTCAAAAAGACACTTATACAGGAACTTGCATGATCGAGCCAGAGGTTTATAACGTAGTCGACGAGCTTGTTGATTTGGATGCGGATAAACCAATAGACTTTGAAGGAGTTGTTATTCCAGAGCTAGCAAAAAGGCATAAGCTTTACAGCTATCACATAGCTCCAAATACATGGCTCCCAATAAACACTCAGAAGGAGTATGAAGCTGTTCTTAAGCTCTTTGAGAAGGAAAAATGGAATAATTAATTTTCCTCCATATCTTAATGTTTAATGTGTAAATGTTTTTAAGATTCAATGCGAAATGTTTACTAGCTAATAAGGGTATCTAATACTCTCTCTATAGATGGAATAACATTATATTTTGAGCATTATCACTTTCAAATGATGGTGTTGACCAATCATGGAAATATGGGCAATAATAATCCTTAGCGTTTTTATAGCAACGTTATTTGTAATAATTACAGAGAAAATTGATAAGGCTATAGCAACAATTTTAGGAGCTATTATCGTATATTTAACTCTCTCTACATTTAAGGGAGCTACTCTAGATGAAATTCTCTCTTTTATTGACTGGCCCACTATAATAATAATGTTTAGCGTTATTGTTACAGGTATTCTTGTAAATGAAGCGGGATTATTTCAATGGGTCGCAATAAAGTTAGTTAAATTAACAGTGGGGGACCTTGTAAAGATATTTTTCAGTCTCATTATGTTAACAATTATACTAAGCTCGGTTATTACGATATTAGTATCAGCAATTATTATTGCAAGGCTAACAATCTCTATAACTGAAGCAATTGATGTTGATCCATACCCATTCTTGCTTGCCGAGGCAATAGCTGTTGGGATTGGCGGCGCAACATCTCTAGTTGCATCTCCTAACACTATTCTAGTTGCTCAATTTGCACACCTTGATTTTACCTTTTTTCTCATCTATACTATGCCTATTAGCATAATTGCTGGCCTTTGCACAACATTTATTTTGATAAAAATCTCTGGAAGCTTAGGTGAAGTTTCAGAAGTAAGAAAAAGCGTTCTTATGGAATTTGAAGAGTGGAGTGTTGTTCCAGATCTTTTTTTGTTCTACGCCTCTGCTATTATCTTGATTGCCATGATCATTGGGTTTGCGATATTTCCAGCGCCTTATGTTGTTGCCATCACGGTAGCAGCAGTTTTCTTATTAATTAGGAGGAAATCATTAAGCAACGTTGCTAAGGATGTAGATTGGAGCACTCTCTTTTTCTTCATGGGGATATTTATAATTGTAGGTGGTGTCGAGAAAACAGGAGTCTTACATGAAATCGGTTATGCTCTTGGGACAATGAGTAAGGGTAATGTTTTTCTGCCTTTAGTTTTAATAATATGGATAACAGGAATATCCTCCGGTTTTCTTGACGGTGTTACAATCGTTCTTACTTTTACGCCCATAATTGCAGAGCTAGTAAAGAGTGGGGGCTTTCAAAATTTTTTCCTAATTTTTATGATTGCTCTGGTACTAAGTACAAATTTTGGAGGCAGCATGACACCCATTGGTACTCCAGCAAGTCTGCTTATAGTCTCACTCGCCAGTGAAAGGGGCATACATATCTCATTTAAAGAATTCATAAAGGTCGGTGTAATTGTAGTTGCAATAAATCTTACTTTAGCAACATTATACGCGGTAGTTCTTATGCTGATTTATTAAATATATAATACTCACCAAGTTCAAGTATATAGTGTTAGGGGGAATAAATATAAAAACTGAGAAAATTCCCCCTAACACTTGTTGCATAAATAACAATTATCTATGAACACTAATAATTTAAATTATAGTTTTAGCTTATCTTTATGTGAAATATGTTTTATTGGATTTCAATTGCAATTATGGAGTTGAGTGCGATTTATGGATATTCCGCTGAATGAACTGGATAGTTGGTATGAAGAGAAAATCAAGGATAAAACACAGGATTACGTTAAAGAAGTTAGTAAAGTCATAGACCATATTGAAAAGGACATTGATTTCCTCCAAGAGCTCTTAGATATTATGATTAACACTGATTTTAAAGCTCCAGAGTTAGCTACATCATCAGCCCGTAGGTTAGGAGAAAAGATGAAAGAGCTTATCGTTGAATTTCTCGACGCCCCAGAAGATATTAGATATGACACCATAGATGATTATATTGCAAGGATAGACAAATTCTCTGAACAAGTTTTTAAATATGGCAAAATATGGGTCCCACAACTGACAAAACATTATAAATCGCATTTAAAGAAAATTGACTTCTTTCTTAAAGACATTGAGAAAAAGAAAAATGAGCTTAGAGAGATTCAGAGAGAGTATAGATGGGTCAAGGAGTTGCAAATAATTTTTACTAAAGTTAATGAATTGAGAAAGGATTTATCGAAACTATCTGAGTATAATGAGAGACTCAAAGAATATGAACAACAGCTTGCAAAAGTAGAAACCGAATTAAATGATGTAAATGAAAAAATTGATGTTTTAAAGAGTAGGTTAAAGCTTGATGAGTTAAAACAAATTAGTGATGAAATTGAAAAAATGAGGCAGGAAGTAATAAGTATTTTAAATACTTTCCAAAAGCCATTTAAAAAGATTTTAAGTGCTCCACCATCTATAACTACTAGAATTCCTGGAGAACTTCAACAAGTTCTCATGGAGTACAGCGAAGATCCATTTAACGCCCTCATAGAGGAGGATATTGGCCATCCTAAGTTAAACAAACTCTTAAGAAAAATGAAAGACATTCTAAACAATGTAGACATTGGACTAAAGAGCTCAGATGTAAGAAGAACATTAAAGAAAATAGATAAAATTTTAAAAAGCAATGAGCTCAAGAGGCTGCAGGAAGATTGTAAGCGACTTTTTGAAAGAAAAAAAGAAATTGAAGGGATTTCAGGAATCTCTGAACTAGAAAAGCTTAGAGAAGAGAAAGAAAAACTTGAGAGGATTAGGAGTAGTATAAAATTCAAAATAGATAACCTAAAGGTTCAGATAAATGAGAGAGAGAACAAAATAAAGAACAGCAAAGAGAATCTTGAAACTCTAATAAAAGAAAAAATTGGAGAAGAGATAAATATAGTTCTCTAACCATATGGTGATAAGATGCTAGAGAAGAATAAGAAAGAGCTACAGACAGTAACGCTGAAGCTCCCAGTTGAGATTATTAGGAAAATTGATTCGAGTTTAGAAGGCAAGACGCGTAGTGATTTTATCAGAGAAGCCATTCTTGAAAAATTGGAAAAAGAGAAAGATGTCACATTAAGCAAAATCAATAAACTCGAAATGGAGATTAAAGATATCAAAAAAAGACTATTTGAGATTGAAAGAACGATTAACATGCGGATCTCTATAAGTGATATAGAAAAAGAGTTAATGGTTGTTGCCAAAGACGAAATAGATAGGCTAATTGTAGGTACAATCTTGGATAAGGGATATGTTAAGGTCATGGAACTTGAAAAAATTCTACCAATAAAGCGGCGCCAGATAGTAAATAGACTAAAAAGAATTGCAGATAAGACTAAACTTGTAAAATATATCCCGCATGAGAAAGACGGTATAACAAAAGCATGGTGGCTTATAACGCAATAGTAAGCAGACACAAAAACCTTCTAGTAATCAATAAGTTTTAATATTACAAATGAGAGAATATATAGTGAGGGCAGAGCCGCAAGTGAGAAGGTCCCCCTCCCCCATCTCCTCTCGAAAACGGATTTTATGCGGCGGTGAAGCCCCTTCTTTTTTTAAGGCAAAGTTATTTCACTTTCCTCAGTCTCTTCCTCAATAGCTAATAATTTTTCACTAAGACCAAAGCCAAAGCCGCTTCCTATGGTTATTATAATAAAATGAGGAATTAATACTGGTCTTACGTCATTTATTATCATCATTGCGATATTAAGTATTTTTTCAGGGGAACGAAAAACTTCAGGAATGTTTAGGTAAACATCCGTGAATACGACCAATGTGTGAAAGAAACCAACAAAGAACAAAGCAAAAAATGCTGTTAAAAAAACTTGACTTTTATTCTCTAAATTGAAACCAACAATAAAAGAGGTGGCAAACCACATAGCAGCTGTGAGAATTGAGTGATTACCATAATTTAATAGAATCTCACCAAAAATAAATGCCATTTGGGATATGACAGTTGTGCGAAGTCTATAAGCTATTGCAATCTCAGGGGGAACTAAAAATTCAAAACCTTGTAAAAATGTAAATAACATCCATGTATAAACAAACGACATTGATACAATTGAAAATGCTGCGCTTATTGACTTTGACATAGTATCACACCACGCACCAACTGTTTAACATTTAATATTTTAAAAATAACATAAATATACTTTGCTAGTGTAGAAACTCATGACCAGGAGGAATTATATGAACGCAAAAGACATTGTCGACGAAATAGACATAGCAGTTCTGAGAACAATCGACGGTCTTAGAACAGCATTTGAGTACGTTCCAATAGAAACATTAATTGAGAAACTACCATATTCCCCTAAAAAAGTGATTCACAGAGTAGAAAAACTTGCAAGAATGGGGCTTATTCGATATATTTACGTTCCAGCAATGAATACAAAGGGGGCCAGAATCACTGAAAAAGGATTTGATACATTAGCGCTTTGGGACTTTAAAAAGCATGAGATAATTGGTGAAATAGGGCATCTTATTGGCGTTGGTAAAGAGGCCACAATAATAAGCGCACTAAGTCCAGATAATGAGAGATTAGTTGTTAAATTTCATAGATGGTGGATTCATGAGTTTAAGAAAATAAAAAAATCATTGGCATACACGTCCATAGCTTGGAGGGGTAAAGAGTTAAAAATTGATGATTACAAAGTTGATATTCCAAGAGCTAAAGCACAGGTGGAAATGCATGCGTTACAAGTATTATATTCGAAGGAAATAAGTGTTCCAGAGCCAAGGGGATTAAATAGGCATGCAGTTGTAATGATAATGATAGAGCGTGGGAATGGAATTCCAGCACCTCAACTGATTGACATTAAGCTACAAAACCCAAAAGAGACGTATGAGATAATAATAGAAGATTATATTAGGATGGTAAATGACTGCGGAATAGTTCACGGAGACCTTAGTGAGTTTAACATCTTAGTCGATCCAGATGGTATTTTATATTATATAGACTTACCTCAGGCAGTACCCATTGATTTTCCAGGAGCTTATGAGCTTGCTGAAAGGGATTTAATGACCATAAATAACTATTTTTCAACAAAATATGGAATTAAAGTTACTCCTGTTGAGGGAATTATGGAGCAATTAAATTTTGAGTAATTATACGTAGGTTACTATTTGAACAACATCTCCATCTTTCAATTCATAATTTAGGCCTACCCTTTTTGCAGGTATTCTCTCGTTCATTCTTCTTATGACAGCATATTTGAAGTACTTAACAAAAGTTGAATGTATTCTCTCTGCAACATCACGAACAGTAGCACCTTTTTTCATTACTAGAGGTCTGTCTGCGATGCCTTTATCGCTTTTAGTCCAAATACGAATAAGATTAAGTTGCCTAAATGATTCATTTAGCACATCATCTAGTCCTTTTCTCTTAATTGCCGTAGTTGGAATAACTTTAAATTTATTATCTACCAGCTCAAGCAGATTTTGATAGGATTTTGATGTTCCAGGAACATCGCCTTTTGTAGCGACAATTATGGCTTTTTTATAAGTAATACTTCCATCGAGGCAATCTATCACATCTTTTAACTCAACCTTGCCAAATATGCGAACTACCGCATTTCTAATACCAGATTCCATTAGGAATTCTTTAATGTCATTAGGGTCTATATTGTACCTTTCTGCGCCAAAAACTAAGATTCCACCGCTTCCAGTTCTCTCTATTTCAATTGGAGGAGGAGGCACGTTTAGTCTTATATCTGCATTATATAGCTCATTCATGAGGAGATTATATTGCCACTCAATATCTTGTGTTAGATCGATAATAATAGCAATTAAATCAGCGTTCCTAATAAGCCCAAGGATTTGTCTACCGTTACCCATACCACGACCAGCACCCTCAAATAGAGCTGGAGCCTCAATCATTTGTAATTGAACACCATTGCAGCACACAGCAATGCCTTGTATAGGTTCTATTGTTGGTTTGCCTATTTCAACTTTCACATTTGTCAATGCTGAAAGTAGGGCAGATTTCCCCGAGGACCGAACGCCAGTAAGAACTATTTGTGCATCACCCTCCTTAGGGATAGAAAATGGAGAAAAACCGCTGCCCTTTCTTGCCATTTGTCTTTTTTCAAGTTCCTTTTTCAGTTTTACTAATCTACTTCTATGTAAAGCTATTAGTTTCTCAGTACCTTTATGTTTAGGAACGAGGGAAAGAAACTCCTCTAAGGTTCTTATTTTCTCTTCTAAAGTTTTAGCCTCCAAATGCCTAGCATATGCTGCCTGTGCTTCTGGAGGCAGATTTGCTGGCATTATGCACACCAATCATATATATTATCTAAGTTTTTTAAGTTTTCAGATGACAGGCAAATATGCTATTTCATCCAAATCTCTATCTTGCATTTCTTACAGTATATTTTCTTAACAAAGTGACCATCAGGGGTATAATAAACAAAGGCCCATAAACTTTCGCCACATTTGCCACATGATATATCAGTAAGCCTTTTTGACTCAACAAGTACAAGTTTTCGCTCATCCATCTTTTGATACATTATTTTTGTCAATGCCAATTCCCCGTGTATAATTATAAGTTTACAAAAATACAAATACAATAGGGTAATAAACATATATAAAAAATTATTGTCTAACATACGAACCCGTAAAAAAATTCGTGATTGACGGGATCAGAGCCGACAAATTTATTTTCTTTGGCTCATCATCTCCCATATGTTCTGGCTCATTAACGATGTATTTAATTTACGAAAAGTTATCTCACTCCTACGGCATCCAAAGCCGATTTACATACCACTCATCATTGCAAGAGCAGCACTCGGCTCCATTTCTACAGATACGTTAATCGAAAAAATAAATTTGACGCTTGAAAAACTGCAAAA
>JBECUL010000062.1:0-11532 GCA_040225955.1 Candidatus Asgardarchaeum abyssi
TACTGTGTTGTGGGGGATGATAACGACGGGTAGTGATTTCGATATGGATCATGAGGCAAAGCGGCTCTACGAACGTAAGCTCAAAAGATTTAATTCGATGGCCGAGACTGGTAGGAGGGTGTTAACGGAGAGGCATAAAAAATAAAAGGAAGTAACGAGTACGAAGCATAGAGCGACGAAGTTTTTCATAGAAATAAAAAAGAGAATATTATGAGGAAATCATAGCAATATCCTCAATTATAATGCCTACTAGAAGGACTACTATAGTCATAAATACAATCATCGGCAAGCTCAAGAAAAAGTAAAGCCCAGCATAAATGCCAATCCCTATAAGTCCAAGAAAAACAGTAGAGCCATTGGATGACATAGTCACTCCACCTTCTATACCATTGAATACATTCCCTGCAATTAGGCCTCCTAATAGCAATAGGTTCGCGAATAGATCAATTCCTAGCATTATGTTGAAAACGTAATATTCTATCCCAGTTACTAGGCATGTATGGAACAGGAACATGGCAGCTCCAGCACCGGTGCCACACTCGTCCGTCGCAAAAAGAGATTGAAGCAAATATCCTATGAATATCACAAAAACTGGGATTCCTAGTAGAAGGTAATTAAAGCCGAGAAGCCAGAGCGCAGCAGCTGAAAGCCCTAATCCTATAAGACCAGGAATCATAAAAGAACCACGAATCATATTTGCAGTTATATTTTCAAAAGCTATAGCCACAGCAGCACCTATTACAAGCCAACATACCAAGCCAAAGTTTAAAAGGTAAAAGTATCCATAAGTTGCAAACCCAAGAAGATATAGAATTGCTAACACATAAGTCACAAAGGGGCCGCCTTCTAATTCTTCAATACGCTCCACACCTTCAACTTCTCCAAGTTCTCCAATTTTTTCAGTACTTGGTTTGTATGTAGTTCCACTACTACTTATCAAAGTTGTCTTTCTCTTTCTTATAGGTATTATGTAGTTATATCTTCTATCCTGAGCTCTCCTCTCACTATGGTTTCTCGCAGGTATATCGGGTCTTTTGTCGAAAACGTCAGGTATTCCGTCTCCATCACGATCTCCGGGACGAGGCCTCCTTCTATCCCTATCATCCCTATCATAGAACATGAGACGGATTCTCCTTCACTATGGTTAAAAATATATTATGTATTAATAATATTTAAGCATAATGAAATATACACTAGAATTTATTATACACAATATATTAACTATTAACCGATTACGATCAATTATATTACGCTTATAATAATTATTAGCGATTGGCCATTATAAAAAGCAAATCATTTTTTACTCGGAAAGGCTCATAACACCAAGACCAATTATAGTAATTACTTCTATTAGCTTATAAGCTGTAATAATATCTTCAGATCTAAATGTAAGGACATTACCAGAACTTCTATGAATAGCTGGTATGAACTCAGCGACATCGCCAACCGTAGAATCTGTAACTTCAACAACTACATTAAGTGGTCCATCTCTCTTGAAGGGTTTTATCTCTCCATTTTTCCATTTATCAATAGCAACTTCCAATTTTGTTCTTATCTCAGAAGCCACCGTTTTTGGGTGTTTGGAAATCGCTGCTCTTCGACCGACGGAAAACTTTGTAATAACAGCTTCAATTTCGGGGATTAGTTGCCTAGCATGAGAAACTAATTTATCATCTCCTGTTGTGAAGATTACGGGAACATTGTAATAACCGGCAACTGCGGCATTCAACCAAAACTCGCTCACTTCCTCATCGTTTATTAAGATCCTCTGAATAACTCTACTGCTTATTGTATGATCCATAATACTATATTTTTCTCCCTTCTTAGAATGATATCCTACAAAAATTGCAAAATCGAAGCCTTGACCAATTGAGTTAACCATACAAGTCTCCCTTGGAAATCCAGATAGCAGTTCCACATATTCTGGAAGCTCATCAACTAGGAGGTTTATCATTCCAGCATGAGAATCGGCGATGACTATTCTTTCAGCACCAAGTCTGTGTAATGTCTCTGCAACGGTCTTCACCTCAGCAGTCATCCATTTCCTTGCGATTTGATACTCATCTCCTTTTGGAATTACTTGGGTTGGTGTAAAAACAGCAGCTATTCCTTCCATGTCGACAGAAACATAAGCCTTCATATCCTTATCACCAATTGAATATTCATCTTCACATTAAAAAATGTTAAAGTTTAGCTTTTGTTTTTACATCAAAAGATCCCACTTCTATTACTCTGTGATTATTTACATTCCACTTTAAGGATAAAACATTAAATTCTCTCTTAAATCAGTTAATGTAGTTTCTCCCCTTCTCAACTCTCGACATATGAGATGGGATAATTATTTACTATATTTATTTAGCCATTCCTCAGGCGTTAATACTTCGCAATCTATTTTATTTTCGAAATGTCTCTTATTCCAAGTGACGAAAACATCAACACCGTTAGATTCAAGCGTATAGATAATTAAAGCATCAGAGAAATGTATTTTTCTATTAATGACACTCATAATGTTTTCAGTAAACTCACCCCATGAGATAGGTAAATTGTGAGTTATTACCATAAGGTTATCTATGGATAATAACTGTTTATAAATACGCTGGGCCACCTGGACGTTTGCTCCAATGACCAAAAGACCATATAATTCTAATAAGTTATATAGAGTGATCATTCTCCTTTGTTTCTTGCTTTTCCTTAAAAAATCAAGCGTAATATCGTATCTTTTATCCCTTTTGAAAAGATAAGCTATTGCTAAGACATCTGTATCTATTGCTAGGGAGGCAGTCATGTTCTTCGCCTCATTATATTCATTATTTCATCAATATTATCAGTTCCGAAATAATTAATTAGGTTTTGCATTATCTTTTCTTCATCAAAATCTACCCTAATGTCGGCGAGGTCTATATCCTTTCTCTTAGTCAATTTTCCCATAATGTTCATCTCAGTAAGTTTTCCTAAGCCACTTCCTCTTTCATATCTCTCTAAAAGATGACGAATTGCATCTACTATAGCGTCTCCCTTATTTCTATAATATCCCTCTTCACATAATTTTTCAATCCTTTTTAGCAGTTTTTCTGGTATTCTGATCTGAATTAATACGGTATTAACCATATCCTAATCACCAAATATAATAATCACTGAGTAGATATATTATTTTTGCAATATTGCTTTTGCAGTATAATAAATATTTTTATATTTCTGAGTATGAGTATGCTGGTTATCTACTCGCTAATAAATGTGAAGTAACTCTCTTGTTTAGAAGAAAATATGAATTAAAATGGAAATGAAAAGAAAAATCAAAGCTAATAATCCATTAAGCTCCTTCACTCTGAGAATTCTCGTTGGTAATTCCCTAGGCTTTGCTTGTTCACGTAAATACTTTCTATAATATTTGTGCAACAACACGTACCTACCTACTTTTATAAGATCTCTTTCGGTAGACTCCGATGGTGTCACAAAATATAGGACTAGAAATAAGATGAACTGCAAGAAAGATGAAGTTAGAAGTACATTACGCAGCACAAAGACCTTGTATGTGTATTCATAGAGGAGGACTGTACCAACAACTAGGAGGTTTAAGATAATCACACACAAAACGATCTTCTTCTCAATATTTATCTTTCGTTTTCTATCAGCCAAAAATATTCACCATTAAAACATGCAAGGATGAGATATCCTCTTTACTGTAATATTTCGATTTTTATGTATAATAAGGTATCTCCCATAATAAGGCTGATTACTGGGAAATTTGTTTAGCCAGAATGATTTCTTCGCTTTCAATCTTATGCGGAAATCTATCTTTAATATAGCTGCTATAAATTTCCTCCTCCACTAAGAGATGAAGTTTTTTGAGTCCTATCGCTTTAGCCTTACTAAACATGATCTTAAAAACATCAGACAAGTTTTTCGTATTGTATACCCATAATACAAGCTTGCCTTTATTACCAGCAGATAATAAACTCTCGATAATGTATAAAGCATCAAGGTCTGGTATGTATCCCTCTTCATAACATTCTCTGGATGTTTCTATTGCATACGAACATTGTTTCTTAACCCAGATGACATAAGAGGATGATATTCTGGGAGTTATTAAGTACATTTCACCTAATATTTTAAAGCTCTGTGGAAAACTATCTACGCTATAATGCAGAGACACTGTCTCCTCGTACCTTTCAAGATCCAATAGTACTGAGGTTATGTTATAAACTACTTTATCCAGTCCCACCTTTTTATAAAAGGCTATAGCTTTTTTCTCAGGCCATACACTAATTGTGTCACAATTGTTTTTCCTTGCTATCTCTAATGCCTTATTTACAAGACTCTTCCCTACTCCCTTCCCACGATAATCTTTGTGAACCCACATAATATCTATAAATGCTGTTTTCCCTAGAGGTCCTTTATCTTTGCCTATATAAAGCTCTAACTCGCCAACAATTTTATCTTCAACCACGGCTACTAATGGATATTGCCCGCTGGTTAGAAGATGATTTATATGTATAGCGCAAGTTTCAATACTCATCCAAGGTCCACCAAGCATCCAGCGCTCGATAACGTTCAATTCTTCATATCTTGCTTCAACACGTTTACCATTAACAATTTTATACCATTTAGAGACATCTGAACGGTGAACATCAACAATTCCTTTAACATCATCCAGAGTTGCCATTCTGATAGATATGTCCATCACAGATCCACCACTTAAGCTATACTACGTGTTATCATATAGAGTATTATTAAATATTGATGCAATACATTATTAAGCTCAAGATCGTATCATATTAGTGATATAAGTAGATCATGAGGTCTAAATAATGAACTCAGACAAAATTATAGAATATTATTCTAAACCAATAGTGCGAAAAGAAATAGTAGATTACTCTAAAAACAAATGGATTGCACTTCATACTACAAGAGGGGGAGAAGAAGGAGGTCTTTTTATTAGATATTGGAAAAAATCAGGAGACCCTTTATATATCTCTAAGGAAGAAGAAATTGATGGACTGATAAAAAGATTTTTGGGGTTAGGTCCAAGAACCATTTATGCTTCAGTTAATGTATACTCTGTCGTCTCTAGGGAGAGTATTGAGGACCCGAAGTATATTGTCTATACAACACCTATATGGGATATTGATGGTACTATAGAACACTGGGAAAAGATGATCGAGGCTGCTAGAGTAATAGTTGAGTTCCTTGAAAAAGAGGGCGTTTCGAAATCTGTATATCTTAAGTGGTCTGGAAGGGGTATCCACGTTCAAATTCACGAAAGGGCTTTTTCAAAAGATATTCTATCTAAATATCATCCATTAGATATTGCTTACTCCATAGTCGAGTATGTGTTAAAGAAGACCACAAAGAGACTTGTTGAAATAGCTAAAGAAGCCCCATCTGAAGAAAGACCACTTAAAGTCGAAAACGAAATAGACATTAAGAGGGTTTTCACAGTGCCTCTTTCCCTTCATAAATTCTTAGACTATTCAGCAGTATGTTTTAAACCGAATGAAATTGATAACTTCACATTGGACTGGACAAAACCGGATGTACTAAAACACAACCCAGATTGGAGAGTTTTTGTGGAAGGAGAGGCCGATAATCTTGCAATTAACGCCATTAAAGAAATTGGAGGTTACTTTAAGAAAGTTGGGGAGATAAGAACAGTAGTGCAAGTAGCTAAATCGGTAGCTAAACCTAAAACTGTTGAAAAACCAGTAATAAAAACCACAGCAAAATTGGGAAGATTCCAAGTTATGGCTCTTCTTCAAGCCGCCAGATATTACCTCCTAACTGGTGATGTGGAAAAAGCAAAATCATTTGGCTTAAACCGAGCCATCTTTTACGCATGGGCGAAACATCACGGCAGAGAAAGAATCTTCAGAAGAGTAACTGGTAGAGGAAAAGACGTGGAGGTGCTTATTGAGAAAGGAAAGAAAATGGTCTTTGTTGGCGATGAGGGGGCCTTTCTTTCTAACCGCGATTGGTTTATAATCGGGAATAAGGAACAACTGCCAAGCGATTACGATAGAGAAATAGCCAGAAAGATAAACTCTGTGATTCCTTATGACTTAGCATGGCAAAAGGCACTCGAGTACCTAAAAAAGTTTCCAAAGAGCACTTTATTGAATCAACAAAAATTTTTTGAGGCATACAAAAAAGTGAGGGATGATTTCATTGAAAAAGTTGTAAAGGGTGAGAAAAAGGAAAGTACATTACTCGACTTTACTAAGTTTTTAGAAGAGAAAAGCGACAAAAACAAAAAATAACTGCCAAATGATGACTTTTTATTAACTTCGCTAAAAACAAAGGATTTTCAAAGCAAAATGTATAAATACGTTTATGATAATTTATTTTATCATAATTTAAATTATAATATTTCTAGTGATAAAAATGTTTGATCGTGAAATTGAAATTGAAACTTTAATAGATGCTGTTAACTCTGGAAAAGCAGAGCTCGTTATAATTTATGGACGGCGACGATTAGGGAAGACCACTCTAGTACACAAACTATTGAGAAGAGTAAATAACAGTATTTACCTGTTCACGCCACATGGAGATATATCAGAAATAATCTTATTTTTTTCAGAAGAAATAAGAAATCGAACGAAAGATATTGTACAATTCGCTGATTGGAGAGATTTTTTGGAATACCTGAAGCTCAAATCAAAAGAGAGGTTCGTAGTTATCATTGACGAATTTCAGAGAATTGCATATTCCTATAAACCAGCCATGTCTCTTCTTCAGCACTACTGGGATTCTTATCTTTCAAAGTCAAAAATCGTTCTTATTCTAGTAGGCTCGGTAGTCGGAATGATTGAGAGAATTGCATTATCGGGTAACGCCCCTCTTTTCGGAAGAATGACACGTGAAATTAAATTGGACATGATTCCATACATAATAACAAGAAACTATTGGGAAAAATACTCTGAGGAGAAAAAGATAGAAGCCTACGGTTTTTTGGAGGAACTCCTGGCTATTTCACGTTGGTTGATGATAATAAATCTGTTTTAGATAACGTGGAGGAGCTTATACTTTCTCCTAATGCTCGCTTAGCAAGAGAGCCAGAATCACTACTATCGGAAGAAACAAGAACACCCGCTACTTATATGTCGATACTATCACAATTATCTAGAAGTGGAAGAGGTCTCCCACTATCAAAAATAAAGGTAAGAAAAGGCACTCCTACAAGCTATCTAAGAACACTAAATAAAATGAATCTTGTTGAGAAAATAGTTTCTTTAGCTCAAGGAGATACCTTATATACTATCGCTGATGAATTTTTCAGATTCTGGTTCTTCTTCATATATCCAAGGCAGAACCTTATAGAGCTGAAACAGGGACACTTGATTCGAAAAATAATAGAGAAAAACAAAGACATTTATCTCTCAGTAACTTTCGAGAAGATTCTCCGAGAATTAATTCTTTTTTCATCCGGAAGAAGAATAGCTAATATTGACATTCCAATAATTGATAAAATAGGTAGCTACTGGTGGAAAAATTTAGAGGTCGATGTATGTGCAATATCGAGCGACACTGTAATCGTGGGAGAAGCAAAATGGCAAAACAAAACAATAACCGCTGAAGATGCTAGGAATTTCATAAAGAAAATGGAGCTAATAAAAGAAAACATGAAAAAGAAAAAGGCTATAGGTTTCTTCGCAACAAAATCAGATTTCTCAAAGGTCGCAGAGGATATATTATCAGATAACACTGTTCTTATAAATTTAGAAAACTTACCTGATATACTTAACTCCTTGCGTTATTCTCAAAGATGATAGAATAACGTTTTCCTCCTAATACACTATAGTCTTTCTTGTGATAGAAATCCGTCTAAAAATAGGGAGAGTACATGTTATTGAATAAAATAGCATCACTATACCAAATACTTAATTTTAACATTATGTTAATGTGAATCAGAGATTTATCTCTATGAATTTAAACTACTGCTTACGTGAGTCAACAATTCTAGTTTGCTTAATCAAAACATAAAAGCGAGATAGCTTAATTTAGATAATATAATCCATAAATTCAACAGTCTTTTTAAAGTATTAGTGTTTGGAACCTCTTATTAATTGTTGTTCTTGATGTGGAACATTTTCTTCTATAATTTTCATGAGATGTATAAGCTCTATCAGTGCCTCTCTTAGATTGATATTCCTAATTGCCGAGGTTTCAATAACCTTTACTGTATTTACATTCAAAATTTCTGAGATTCGCTCCGCTGACAATGCACCATCCAAATCTTGCTTGTTCGCTAAAATAACCATTGGAATGTAATCACCTAAGTATATTTTAACTTCTTCTAACATTGCTATTGCAAAACCCACTTGACAATGACTCGTGCTGTCAATCACAAATAGAACTCCCTTACTTCCTTTTGCTAGTATTTCCCTTACAGGAGCAAAATGCATTTGCCCCGGACAACCAAAAAGTAAAAGCTTGTATATATCATATTTATTTAATTTCTCTCTCGGAAATTTCTTATACTCCTCTCTGTTCAATAGTATAATTCCCTTACTCTCTTTTTCTATTAATAAGTAAAGTATGCCTAAATCAAAGCCAATAGTTGTAGATGTACCGTCCGGCCTCTGCTTTTCAATGCTAGTAGCATAAGGATCTAATTTGTGAACTACTGTTGTTTTTCCAGCACTATAAGGCCCAGTAACAAATATCTTTATTCTATCTAAAACCACATCCTCTCTAAAATTATTACATTCATTATTAGCCAAGTCCTCACCACCTAAGACTTTCTAACAGGAAAATCAAATTTTATTTATTTTCATGTATATTATCTCTTTATTTTCAACTCTAAACCCAAGCTTCATATAAAATTGAATTGCAGCTAAATTTTCTGATGAGACATCGAGAGTTATCTTATTATAACCATCATTATATAAAGTCTTTGCAAGAGAGTACAGGAAAAAAGTCCCATATCCCTTTCTTCTTTCATTTTCAGCAATACCAAAATTTTGTAAATGTAAGGTTTTTTCATTCCCTGAAAAAGCAGCAAAGCCTATTATTTTTCCTTCTTTCAGCAAAACAAATATTCGATACCTTTTCTTTTTCTTTTCTAAAAGTAAAATGTATTTTTTAGTAATTTTATGAAGAACTTCCAGACTAATGGGTATTTTAAATACATCTTTATAGATAATAAGATAATCGTTAATTTCTTTATTTTTTAACTCTACTATCTTTAAAATACGATGATACCTTTCATGCATATGAAAAGTACGTATCTGGCTTAGAGTTAAATACATGCTGATAAGAGGGGTATTTGTTTGGTAGCCTGATTCTATTAATTCTTTATGAACCCTTATCGAGAAGGGAATTTTAATATAAAGAATGCAAATTTGTTTTCCACTTTTCTTTATAAATTCATGCTCTACCTCACTTATTATTTCTTTAAATAGTTTTACATTTTCAAGATTAAAAGATTTAAAGTCTAATAAAAGGTAATTTTTATTCGTACTTGTCTGAATCTCTTTAATTAATAGCATGATATCTCCTCAAAAAGAAAAAAAAAGAAAGATTATTCTGATAGTATTTCAAATACAATTTTGCATGTGTTATCATCGCTTACATCAATATCTTTTATGCCTGTTAGCTTTCCAAGCAGTTCCTCCATAGCAGCTCTTGATATGTTTGTAAATGGACATATGAATGGTTTAACTCCTTTAGAGATTAACTTTTTCTCAACTGGTAGCATAATGCAATTACGTATACATAAACTTACTATATTATCCTTTTTAATAATACTCACATCATCTGCTATTTTAAAGTCCTCAACCAATCTTTTCGCTATTCCATCAAGAACATCTTGTTCCTTTTCACCAGAGACTTTCAGCGCAAGCTCTTTTTTCATAATCTCTAGCATGCTTTTTCCAATTTGAGAAGTCGCAGCTAATGAACTCTCTCCAAGCATATCCCACATTGCTTTTTCCAATCCATATATTATTATATTTAGAAAACGAGTGTGGCTCATACCTTCACCTTCTCCCATATCTCTCACCTTCTTATTCTGATTATAGCCATTTAGAGATTTTCTCTGCTGCCTGCTCGAGAAGTAGAAATATTAAACCTAAGTTTGCATTCTTTCTCAATAGTAAAGATAGAACTGCGTTTTTCATGCCGTATAAAACAAGTTGCCCCTCCTCACCCTCTATAAGTGTCTTTTTCATTTCTCCCTGCCCAAGCTGCTCCACAACACGTTTACTAATGCCCATAGCTGCTGCTGTTAATGCTCCTAACAATGATTTATCAACAGTATCAGGAACATTACTTGCTATTGATAATCCATCAAGACGCACAATCATTGATGCTATAATATCAGGGGTCTGAGATTGTAAATCCTTTAATATATTTTGTAGCTCAACTAAAACGGTTTTGGGCATAACCCACACCCCCAAAAGTTTTTCTTATTAAAATTTCAATTACTAATTCACTAAGGTATAACTCACAGAAATCTTATTTCATTAAAGAAAAATTACATTAAACCCAAGATTAAATTGTATGAATCCACTTCTATTGAGATTACATCTCTAATCTCAGAAATATTATTACCGTTTCCTTGAATTTCAGAATATTTATTAAGGATGTCATTTGCAAGCTGTCTCAGTATATTACTGTTATCATATATATCAGCGTAGACAGCAATAATGACTCTTTTATTTAACTCTATGACCATTTTCATGTTTTCAGTGATTATTTCCTTAACGCTACAACCACTAACGTACACAGAAATCATGTTTATAGCATATATTAATCCAGACAATAAAGTATCATTAACCTTAATCCCTGGGTCTCTGTATGAATATATGCAATTTCCTGTTTCTTTTTCTATGATATATATTCCATAAATCATGGCTTAGTATTATTTGTTGTTCCTCATATTATTTTAAAGAGTAAGCTAGATATGTATTCGATTTTACACTAAAAATGTTATATGTATGCAAATGTATTTTCATGTATTTACTTGCACTTGTTAATAGAAAATACGAAGTAATTAACTAACAATTATAAAGCCATCTCTACCTGAAAAATAAGTCAATTCAACAGCCTTATTAAATTCCGAGACAGTAAGATAAGAAATAAAATCTATAGCAAAAACTGTTAAGTCTCTGTTTGGAGATAAAACATGAATTATTGTTTTTCCACTTGATCCCTCCTTTATTTCTACCGCTTGAATCAGTACTTCCGCACTATTTTCGAAATGAGTACGCTCCCTAGACACCAAGATCTGCCTCAATCCTCCATGAATTTTCAAAATTCCCCAATAAAAAAATATTCCGCGCACACACCAAAAAGTCATGTGAAAGCATCGTACGCATCAAATATTAGAATAACCAGTAGACATCACAATCACAAGTCATATTGCTATCATCACCGGCGGCGGCCAGCTCTCACGCTCACACTTGTACGGGATACCACGAACCCCACTAATAGTAATAACCTCAGTAACCTCAAACTCGACAACTCCCTCCCAAACCAGCACAAAAACGTAAAACGACTCACGGATGTCCTCACGAAACTCTCTAAACCTCGGCT
>JBECUL010000063.1:0-11370 GCA_040225955.1 Candidatus Asgardarchaeum abyssi
GTCCGTTGTGAAAGTAAGCATGAATGGAGGAACTTTTACTCACTTTCCTCCATGAAAACTCACAACGGACAGACCCCCTACTTATATCACTTATCGATATTATTAAAAATGAGATAATTGTTTATCTTTATAAAAACAAAAATTGTAATATAACAATTACTTCAGTTGGGCCCGTGGCCTAGCTTGGATAGGGCGTCGGCCTCCGGAGCCGAAGATCCCGGGTTCAAGTCCCGGCGGGCCCGTCAATTATCTGCTATGTTAGATTCTTTCAGATTCCTTAAGTTAAGTTTAGTTTATTGTATATGGCTGATGCATTAGAGGCTTCATCTACGCCAAAATTAAAGATAACAGGTGATTTATGATGATGAATGGAAAAGTAATATTTGTGGTACTTGACGGTTTGGGCGATCTGCCTGTAAGAGAACTTGGATGGAAAACACCACTTCAACACGCAAAAACTCCCAATTTAGACTACTTGGCAGATGTAGGGATTACGGGACTTATAGATATAATCTCACCAGGAGTGCCACCTGGTAGTGATAGTGCTCATTTAGCACTGTTTGGATACGATCCAATACACGAATATCCAGGTAGAGGGCCCTTTGAAGCTGCAGGATATGGATTTGCACTCGAGGATAATGAAGTAGCATTTAGAGTTAACTTTGCTACCGTAGAAAATGTAGGGAAAACATTGATAGTTAAGGATCGTCGCGCAGGAAGAATCTCTGGAGAGGATGCTAAAGAACTCACAGAAAGTATTAAAGAAATAACTGAAATTGATGGTGTAGAAATAAAATTTGCACATACATTAGAACATCGCGGTGTGTTAATTTTTAAAGGTGAGAACCTTAGCCATGAAATAACTGATGTTGATCCACATGCTATAAACGTGCCAGTACTTAAATCAGTTCCTTTGAAACATGCAAAAAATATTAGCGCTGCTGAAAAAACAGCAAATATTGTTAATAAATGGGTTAAACTTGTATATGAGAAATTAAAAGATCATCCTGTTAACATGAAACGTAAAAGAGAAGGAAAACTTCCTGCACAAATAGCATTACCTAGAGGGGCTGGAAAAAGATTTTCTATCGAATCGTTTTCGGAACGTTGGGGATTTAAACCTGTTGGAATAGCTGCAGGAGCTTTATATAAAGGTGTTGCACGAGTACTAGGTTTCGATCTAATAGATGTTCCAGGAGCTACAGGACTCCCTAATACAGATGTTTATGCAAAATTTAAATACGCTATTGATGCTCTGAAAAAATACGATTTTGTGTTTGTTCATATAAAGGGAACTGATACACTTAGTCATAAAAAAGACCCACTAGGAAAAGCTCGTTTTATCGAAAAAATAGATAATGCATTAGAAATTATAGTAGATGATATTAAGAGAAACGATGAACTTACATTATTAATTACAGGAGATCATACAACTCCTTCAAAGATAGGATATCATACAGGACATCCAGTACCAATTTTAATTGTAGGACCGAATGTGAGAAGGGATGACATTAAAATGTTTAATGAATTTGCAGTGCAAAAAGGAGGATTAGGAAGAATCTTAGGTCAGCATATAATGCAAATACTACTTACATATACAGGCAGAGCTTTAGAATACGGGTTAAAAGTATCCTCAAGTTCGTTAAGATATATACCACATAAGTGGAATGCTCTTGATTTTTAATTTCTTCTAATGCTCTTTGAAAACAAAAAAGAGATAAAAGATTAAGCAGCCATTCCCATAAGTTCTTCTTCAACAGCAGAGAGTTCACGTCGTATCTGTACTGCTTGGCGAAGAAGCGCTGCAAACTGTCTGTCATACTCAACTGCGGAAATAACACCTGAATTATATTGTTTTTCAAGTTCCTGCATCTGCATTTTAATTTCTTCTCTTTGCCGTATAAGTTCGTCTCTACGTTTTAATAGCTCCTGTTTTTTTTCTTCTAATTCATGAGCTGGCACAGTAACTGCTACAGTAGGCTCTGTTGTTATCTCTGCAGGCGCAGCTACCTCCTCTGGAGCTGGTTTAGCTGTTAATGGAACCACTTTAACTCTTGTTGGACGTGTATATCTGGATTGAGCTTTAAGTAACTCATCAACATCAAGGGGCTTAACTTTTGTGAATCTTTCAAAAAAACCTTTAATTTTAGATAAGATCCCCATTTCACAAGACCCCTAACTCTTTTGCTAGCTCATTTCTAATATCAGTTAAAATATGAAGCGCTACACTTCTCTCAATAACACCCTCATTTAACTCTCTAAGTACTTGGCGTATTAAATGCTTAGCTATTGGTGTCACAATGGTTGGTCTGCTTATGAGATAGTAGTACTCCCCCTTTCTAACAAGGAAATTATTGCCCTCAAGTTTATCAACAGCGTCCAGAACCTCATCCTCCGTGAAATTAAGTGCTGCAATTAACTCATCTACTGTTCTTGGTTGTGATTTATCTAAATAGGAGACTATATTATAAGATACTTGATCTACAAGGGTATTTAAAACGAGTTTTATTTCACTATCAGTTAAAGCATACTCATCAAAGAATGCCTGTACCGTAGATGTTATTTCAGTTGGAAAAGTACTAGGTGGTGTACGTCCCACCCATATGTATCTTAGTAAGTAAACAATTTCGTCATTAATACCTTGAACCCATTTCCTTGAAACTATCTGGAAATCAATAAGAGGATCTAAAATAAAATCAACAGGTTTTTCTTTAGTGAATTTTCTAACTTCGGAAACCCTCGTATGACCTACTTCAAGTAGGTGCTGTACAACTTCATATCGGTCATCATCTAAAAGAGCTAAGGCTATTCTTTGAGGAACAGAATATTGCAAAAATGAAGTTATTTTTGCATATACCTCAGGCAATCTTTTTATTATACCTTCGTCATCTAAAGGTAAGATTTCCCCACCCAACAGTGTTATTGCTTCTTGGTAATCCTCTCCTCTTTCTGTTGGTTCTAAGATCATCATTACAAATTTGTTTATTGTGATCCCACCAAAGTAACTAGCAATATTTAGGTCATCTACTTTCATCGTTATGAAATTTGACTCGCGGCGCTCTCCCAAGACGTGACTACCATAAACCCTCATTGTAAGTACAGGGTTTACTTCGATATCTGGTGGATACTTAGCTATCAATTTTGTACCAATACGATCATCCCACTTGACAACAGCTATTCCAATTGGCAATTACAAGTCCTCCTATCCTATAAATTAAAATTTGGAAATCTAACTTAAATACTTAACTTATAACATAAATAATTAATTACTATCATTTCAAAAGGACAGCTATGGAAACTAATCAGTATATATAGTGTATTTTGTACTATTTTAATGTTTACTATAAGCAAAGAATAAGATGGCAAGCAGATAATTTAAAAGTAGTAATCCCGACTAAAAAAGACTTTTGAGTGGAACGTTTATTTTCTTTGGAACTAATGATAATACATAACGTGTGGTCTTTGGAGCAAAGAGAAAAACTGATTTGGCACGTTCAATAATTTCCTTTTTAGTTGGTATAGATCTATAAAAATAGGTGGAAGCTTCTCCCGTCTATAGCAATTTTTCAGCACCATTTAGGATATCGACATATCCAAATTTTATTTCTGGATAGGACATAAGATGATGGATTATTTTCTTCCGACACAAATATATATCATCGTATCATATAAAAACCGCATACTTTAAATTACTTTTATGATGTATTAGCCAAAAGCAGCCTCCTTATTATTAACCATTTCAATTGCGGCCTCTTTTTTTATCTATAAATTCTATCTCAATTCTGCTGAGTTTTTCATTTTATCAATTAAATCTTCAATTGAGCTTTTAATAAAGGGATACCATGTATATACTTTGATCTCTGGGTTATCAATATACTTCAAAGCTATACAAGGCATTCTTTTAGCACATAGTTTCTTTAACCCAGCTCACCTGTGACGACCATCTAAAAATATATTATCTTCTTTAGCAACTAGTGTAGCTTTCCAAAATATTTATGATGAGGCAACACTATCTATAAAGGCTTGAAGTTTATGAGAGTCTAATTCTTCATGAGGTTTTAATTCATCAAGGTCTATAAATTCGATTAGGAATTCAACCTCTGGTTTTGGTCCGATCTCTTCAAATCGAATCTCAACGAAACCCATTAACAACTACCGTATTCACTCAAAAAGTTTATTTAAACTAGCGTTAAAGAGATTATTGCTTTTTATAAAAGTTTGGCTAAAAATTTTGGTGATTTTATGAAAAATCAGATAATAATTTCACGTAATTTATTATATGGATTATTAATAGTTTCAATTGTATTGAATTTCTTCCTTCAGACATTCATTTTTCTAACATTTAGCATAATAGTATTGCAAATTATTGTAGCGTATGGTTTAATTAATCAGAAAAAAAAGGTTTTAACTCATCTTAAAGTTCTTATCAGCATAATAATTTTCTTGTCAATTCCAGAAATTCTAATTACGTATATAATCTATATGCCTTTTTTTCTTAATGAAACATTACTCTTTATGCTTCCCAGTATCTTCATTATTATCGTTAGAAATGCAATTCTTATTTTTATAACAAAATATAAAGATGTTTTCTAATGATAAAATATTTACTAAAAATGTTAAAGAAAAAAATAAAAGAATAAAGAGAAGATTCCACATATGTAATTAAGTTGGGTGTAACAGATGTTCATTATAATGCTTGGCCCACCAGGTGCAGGGAAGGGAACACAAGCAAGAAACATCTCGAAAAAGCTAAATATACCTCACATAGCCTCAGGAGACATTCTAAGAGAAAGAGTAAGAATAGCAGATGACGAGTTAAGTAAAAAGATACGTGAACACATGTTAAGAGGCGAACTCGTTCCAGACGATATTGTAATTAAGATTATACATGATAGACTATCGCAGAATGATTGTGAGCATGGTGCTGTTCTCGATGGATATCCTAGAACATTAGCGCAAGCAAAAGCTCTTGACGCTTTCTTAGAAAGCAAAAACAAAAGGGTTGAAATAGTGATAAATTTGGACGTGCCAGACGATGAGGTAATAAAAAGACTGACATATAGACGCCTCTGTCCAAAATGTAATAGGATCTATCATTTATTGTTCAACCCTCCAAAAAATAACGAATTATGTGACATATGTAATGTTAAATTAATTCAAAGAATAGACGACCGCGAAGATATTGTAAAAAAGCGCTTGGAGGAATATAGAAATCGAACATCATCTCTTATAAATTATTATGCAGAAAAACATATATTATACATTGTTAATGGAGTTAATGATATTAATAGAATATTTAACAATATCATATTTCTAATAGAGGAAGCTATCAAACCCGTTTAACACCATTATTAATTAAACCTACGAAAAGATATATTACAAAAAACAATTTATAGAAAAAAAATTAAAAAAATAATAGTTAAATAGAACAAGAAAATAACTTTCTAGGTAGGAGGTTTGTATAATATAGTAGGTGTACAATTATGTATCTATGTAGCTTTATGCGTGACAATGCTATTCCAAAGGTTATAGTGGATAGCCTAAAAGAAGGGGGGTTTGCGCTACAGATAAAGGGTAAAGCTGGAACGGGTAAAACATTATTTGCATTAGAACTTATTAGAACACTCCGAGATAAACCTGCATACTATCTTACTACTAGAGTATCTCCTGTTGATCTCCTAAAGCAAGTGCCATGGATTGAGAGATACCTGCCTATTGAAAATATTCTTGATGCCCGTGCTGCAAGAATTCCAGCAGAATTAGATTTTCGAAAGATCAACACCACAAACATAACTGCTTTTATAAAAGAACTATATGAGATAATGCAACAATCTGAGGAGGAAGTAATTACATTAATTATTGACAGCATCGATGCTATTAAGACTACAATGGGGTTACCTTGGGATAATTATCAATTGGAAAAGGCTCTTTTTGAAATAGCATCTGTTCTGAAGACGAATATTGTAATAATTGTTGAAAGATATGATGTTATCCAATTAGATTATCTTGTTGATGGAATAATTAAAACCGTTAGAAAAGTTGAAGATGGTCGTGTCCTTAGATACGCATTAATTGAGAAGATAAGAGGGCAGAAAATAACAACCCCAGTTGTACTCTTTACTCTAACTGGCGGAAAATTCGGAATGTTTGACTGCTGCTTCACACCAAATCCTCTTCAAACTAAAAGTGTAAAAAAGGTTAAAAAACTAAAAGAAAAAGTTAGAAAGATTAGTGAAAAAAATGCAGTACCCACAGGAATAGATGTAATAGATAACTTACTAAATGGCGGCTTAACGATTGGTAGCTTTAATGTTCTTGAAATTCACCCATATATCGGAAACACATACTTGTACTTTTTAATGCCAATGATAATAAACATGGTTAAAAACAAAAGACTTGTATACTTTATTCCGCCATCTGGAATTGCTCCTATTGAAATTAAAAGGACAATACAACCATTCATTAGCGATACTGATTTTAGAAAATACATTAAAATCTTTAAACTCAGACTACCAGGCCATGCAGCAACAGAAGAAAAACAAACAATACCTGTTGATGCGCGAAGTATAATCTCAACATTGGAAGAGACCGAGGGATACGTTCAAGAGTGCATCCCAGACACTGAAGGTATAGAACACTTAGGAATAACAGGCGCTGATACATTACAATATACATTTGGTGCTGATAATGTATATTCTATCTTAGGTCGTTGGAGCGCTGGCGCAAAATTAACTAATAAAACCGAAATTGTTATTGCTAAAAAGGGACAGAAAATACTTAGTGACCTAGTTAACATGGCTGATACACATCTTGTTATAGATCTTAAACGAGGGACTCCAGTCTTTTATGGTAATATGCCATATACAGGATACTTTGGTTTAGATATAAAAATAGAAGTCCCTCAAAACGAGGGTGAATTAGCTAAGATAGAAATAGAACTTATTCCTATTGAGTAGTACTATATTTTATATTAATTTTTAATCTTTGCCCTTCCAATTCAGAAGAGCAAAATGATGATACAATATTATTAAAAACTAGTTTAATTCTAAAGTATTTTTCAGAAAAATAAATTGCTGTGCCTATACCTTTAAAAATCTTTGAGTACGCCTCAAAGGATATATTAATATTCTTATTCTCTATAATAAATCCGGAGAGGAAGTGTTCTGCATTAAAATCAGAAAGTATTAGACCCTTCTTATAATACGGTACTCCAGCATCAAGTATATTTTTTCCATTTTTAGTTAAGGATAAACCAAACAATGAATTATTCTCAAATACTATAGATTGCGAAATCACTTTGCCTATTGCATAATACTTAGATATTTTTTCCAAAAGAACATCAAATTCTATCTCACTATTAATTTCATTGCCCCTAAATAGAATTTTAATCAATGGCAATGTATCCCTAGCCACTAAAATTCTATCTATATTACTCCTTATTTCAAAATGAATATGAGGATCCGTCCAGGGATAAAAATATCCACTTCGCAGAAATTGTCCTATTAGATCACCTGCACTTACGTACTCTCCAACTTTTACTTTAGGAGCTATATGTAACATTCTAACGTAATAGTTGTCATTTGAAAATGGATTAAGAGCTATGATATAATCGATTTTAGAGTATCCTTTCTTAATAGGCGGTTTAATTTTTATTATGTCAATAATTTTTCCGTCGATTGGTGATACTGCATCTAATTGTCCATCAAATCCACGTATTCCTTGATATATATCTATAGCTGACCCAGCATAATGCGAAAAGTAGGGACTATTCCCAAAACTCATAAACCAATTACTTTCAGAATATATAGGTATATTGTAAAATTCTGCTATTTTTCTCATAGGCATCATAAAGTTTTTGAGAAAATGTTATTTAATAGTTTTTCGAAAATAACAGCCAGAATACACGGAGTGTGATTATGATAAGCGATGAAGATCCTTTACTTAAAATTGATCCAGAAAGTGTAAAAAAACGAATTGTGTCGGAAATTAGAAATTATTTTAGCAAACATAACTTAAAAAACAGTATTATTGGACTGAGTGGTGGTGTTGATTCTTCTTTGACCGCGTTTCTTTTAGTAGAGAGCTTAGGTCCTGAGAGGGTAAAAGCTTTAATTTTACCATCAAATATCACATCTGAAGAAGATATAAATGACGCAAAGAGAATAGCATCTATTCTTAAGATAGATTACACCGTTATTAGTATAACTCCAATTGTAGAAGCATTCAAGAATGCTCTAAATGTTAATGACAAGATAGCAATTGGAAATATAATGGCTAGGACAAGAATGATAATACTTTACAATGAAGCAAGGCAACAAAAAGGTTTGGTTGTAGGAACTGGAAATAAAACTGAACTTATGGTTGGGTATTTTACTAAATATGGTGATGGGGGGGTTGATATATTACCAATAGGAGATTTATATAAAACACAAGTCTGGGCATTAGCCGAATATGCAGGCGTTCCTCAGAGGATTATCAAAAAAGTACCAACAGCGGGCCTATGGATTGGGCAAACTGATGAGGGTGAACTTGGAATTAAATATAGATTACTTGACAGAATACTTGTTAGATTAATTGACTACAAAATGACCTACGAGGAGATTATGAAAGAAGTAAATGTTGAAAGAGAAATCATAGACAAAGTTTCAATGATGGTTAAAAATAGTGAGCACAAGAGACAACTACCTTATATTATAAAAATAAAATAATGAAGTGATTAAAGATTATTTTTTCCTTGACTTTAAAATAAATACTATAATTGCTATTATTATTCCTGCAATCCCAGTCTCTATAATTATAGAGAGCCAACCAGCACCCTCTTCACCAGATGGCTGACTATGAGTTTCTTCAGTAGCATTGACTATGTTATTAAATACAACCTTTGATACGCTCCAATCCCAATTAAATATATTTCTGAAATACATTGCAACATCTTTCCCTTTAATTATTACACCAGTTTCTCTGTTACTTCTTACAGAAGTCTTTGACCAGTTTATGCTGGAGACTAAAACAATTTTTCCATCAACAATAACACCCTTTACATGATAATTCTCAAAATATGTATCATTTGAATATGCAACAGCAATGTTTTCATAGGATTGCAGATGTTGTACTAGATCTTCATTTGGGCTACTTCCATTATTTAATAATATTCTTACTTTAACGCCACGCTGAGCTGCTTCAACAATATCTGTGACAAACGGGCTTAACGACGTGCCCCAATTCTTATATATGTATAGCTGGGCAATTTCTAAAGTTTCATTGGCAGAATCTATTAATTGGCGTATTAGGGTTTCTGATGTATCCGGAGATACAACCGGAGTTACCTCAAAGTATCCTTGAAATGTATCACTTGTGAATGGATGCGGATATTGTCCATGAGGGATATAGCCGCTAACGCTAGTTCCATTTCCATCGGATGTTGAGTACGGTCTAGCTATTGATAAATCTTCTATGAATACATCAATAAAGTAATCAGCTACATCCGAATTATTTATTACTACACCCCATTCTCTATTTCCGTAAGATGAGTGTACAGGGACTCCAGTTTTAACCCAGTTTCCACTCATGATTACTGTTAGTGATGAATCAATAATTGCCATTTTTGCATGAGTATACGCGAACTCTGTATCATTAGACCAATAAACGCTGGCTCCTGCTTGAGTTAAGTTCCAAGCAGCCCAAATATTACGATTATTTTCGAAAGAACTGGCATGATATTTTTCAGTAATGACATTTACACTGACTCCTCTTTTTATTGCATCATTCAATGCTTTAAGCAAATAAGGATTATAAATGGAGTATATCTCAATTTTTATATCATTTTTTGCAGAGTTTATCAGATTTACTAAGACATCGTAGCTGCTATCAGGGGATGTAAACACTATAATACTCATATTCCCCTCAATTCGTTCTATAGGAAATTCAGCTATGGTTTCAATATTGTATGTTCTATCTTCTACTAAGTAAATAGTTGTAGACCTATTAATAACTGTCAGGACCGGATATGAGACAATTACAGATGATATCAACATAAAAAGCAGGATGTTTCTTTTAACATTCATTTTCTCGACCTCAAAATTAAATACTACTGACAAACTATATCGGTAGTAAATAATAAAAAAATTTCCATTATAGTTTTCCTTTTAATTTTGATACTATTTCACTAGCCTTTTTTATTATACTATTAGCTCTCCTCGAGTTCGATATTGTTAAAATAGCGTTGAAATACATTTTTAATTCTTGTTTATTTAGACCAAATTGGGAAATTATTTCATTTATTATTTTTTCATGCTCTGACTTATATTCGCTATATAGTTCTACTAGAACTCTAGCAAAATCGACAATTGTAGGCTTTAATTCCTTTTTGGATTTAGGCTTCCCAAGACACTTAATAAGCATATTTAAATCATTATTATCTCGTACAATAGCTAATACAGGTAGTTTCTCCTTATATTTCCCTTCAGAAACATAAATAGTAATACGTATACCATCTTTCTTGTTCATAAAAATCAGATTACCTTGTTCATCCTCAAAAAACTCGGAATTAAACATCATAGAAATCTCTTTCACTATATGTTTAAGCGTATCAGAATTTATTTCAAAGTGCACTTCAAATCCCATTCTATGACCTCCTTTATCATAATAACAAAAAATATTTCACTAAAATTAAATTTACCTAATATACTACTTAGATTAATAGAAAAAATATATAAATAGGATGATAAAGTATAACATGACTATAAGCGGGGTGACTAAAAAAGTGATGACATATTGCGAGTTTATAACAAAGTATGTACTCCCAGAAGTAAGAGCCCTTATTGTTAAAAAATTAAGAAGTAAATATAATATGACACAAGAACAAATAGCGAGAACATTAGGGATTACCCAAGCAGCGGTGAGTTATTATATATCTGCTAAGAGGGGATATAAACTCAAGGAGTTCAGGGATCTACCAGAAGTTAATAAGTTAATAGATGAAGTTGTTGAACAAATAACAAGAAATGAATTTAATGTGGAAGCTTACGCAGATGCTATCTGTGATATGTGTCAGAAAATAAGAGAAAGAAAACTCATATTACCATTAATAGAAAAATTTGGAAAAAAGGTAATTATTAAAGAATAAAAATTTTTAGTTAGTTATGATTATTTAGATTACAAACTCATACATATAACGATCATCTAAGCTGATATGTACGATACTGTAGCTAATAACTTAAACTTTAGATGAAAAATTAAGATATGAAATACGGCAGCTTTCTCTTTACATATTATTTTTATTTATCGTAATAAAAGAGCACATGTAAAAATTAAGGAATTTCTGATTTAAGATGTTTTCGCATTCATCAATCCCCAAAATCATGACCCTCT
>JBECUL010000064.1:0-11131 GCA_040225955.1 Candidatus Asgardarchaeum abyssi
TCCGTATTGGCTGCGGTGTGGCTGCACTCCTTGCCGAGTGGAATGCCCATCCGAGGGCGAATCCAATCAAATACGCAACTATGGTTGTGTATTCTATTTCTATCATTTTTTTCACCGACAAAAAGGAGTGCGGCGGAAAAAATAATTTTTTCGCAGCCAATACGGATTTTTCACCTAATTAATGCGGAAGTACTGATACTAATTAACTAGTAGATTCGCTGAGATTTTAATAATTTATGCTTTTTATTCTCTCTTTATAATGATCATATAGAGATATATTGCAAAAGCAAAGATGAATGAGAATGTACAAAATGAATATATTGTTATAATGGATATTGTCCCGTATAAGGGATTGCCCATTACAGGGAAGAAAGGGTTCATTTCTGAATAAAGGGGAGCATCTAGCAAAATATGTTTATAAACACCATTAAAAGATCCAGCCATTATTGTTTTCCAATTATAAGATTGTCTAATTTTAAAAGCATCTAATATTGGATCAAAAAACCTTCGTAAATACAGCATTATGGTAAATGTTATCAAGCCCATAATTGTTGCACCAACAAACGTATGAAGATATCCATGTAGCGGATAATTTAGTTTAAAAACAATAACAATCAGTGGTTCTACATCGATTATTACACTTGCAATCAATAAGGTAGGAAGATCAATATAGGCTATAAGTATTAATCCTATTAATAAAGCTGGACCTTCATGAAATGGTGTAAATGGCATAATTTAGCACCCCACATAACAATAATAATGAATTACTTTAATAACTACATAAAGTATCTTTCATGCTTAACCTTAAGAGTTATTTTTCACTTTAATATAAAATACCTCCTTTGGAAATTTGCCAGTACTCGAAAATTCATATATCTGCAGTATTCAAGAGACACTGTGGAAATAAAATGATACAGCTTCATCTGCGGGCTCATTTTTTCTACAAATTCTTGCATTAGTGATATTTTTACTTGTTTATTATTCTCTAATTTTTAATTTTTGAAAGCCTTCCGAAACAGTTAAATATTTGTGAGCATTTGTGAGTATTGAGGTAGTGTCCGAATGTGGTGGGAGTAAAGCACCGAAAGGACACCGCAATGTGAAAGGACGCCACGATGTGGGGCTTGTGGGGTTACCCTGAACGGGGTCGAGACCAATGACTTGCTCCCTATGAACCCAGAGGGAGCTGAGGCTGATGAGGCCCAAGGTGGATGTTCGCTCACCAATGCGGACATTCACTGAACCCCGTATGTATTATAGCCATAGTCGGACTCACCATCCCAAAAAGCAAAGTATGTCCCATTGTAAAATGGATTATTCTCACATAGCTTCAGAGCTATTATTTCTGGCATCCCTCCAAAGGTCCATGCCTGTCCTTTTATGAACCACACACCATAAATTTCACCTTGATGACTCTTATGTAGGAAAATTTCGTTTGATAAATACGGCTCTGCTGGGTTAAAATCATCTACTATTGTTTTCCAAGTATGATAATTGCTTATGTATGTAAAAATCCTGCTCTACTGCACTCTTATTACTTGGATTTAAGTACTCATATGGTGATACAAAACTACCTTCTTCTACAATCCAAGTTTTCGGACCATCTGTAACACGTGTATCCACCAATCCAAAATCAAACCCTGCTTCATTTCTATTAGGACCCATATCTTCGCGAGGATATCCTATTGGCTGCCCTTGTATCACTTCATCATCTACAGAGACAGTTACATTTTTTAGGTGATCAAGATATGAGTAGATGCTATCATTATGCTGTATGACAAGATAAAAATCACCTGGCTCTCTCTCAGTTATTTGAATTCTTTTTCCATCAGCTGGAGCCATAACAACTGTTCCTTTATTTACAGAAAACCAGACATGATCTAGCCCTTCTACATGGTTCCCTCTATGTATTCCAAACTGGCCTATCCCAATGTAGCCACTATGATTTATATCGGATAATCTAACTGGCAACATTAGGTTAACGTTATTTGTTTCGGGTTCTGAAGGAACTTCAGTGGGTGGTCCTTCATGCTCTTCACCCTCATAGTCACTAAAGTGTAACATTATGAAAAGATAACTTCCTGCAATTAATAATAGTACTAAAAATCCAAGGATAAAAATAGTCTTTTTCATAATTATTATGTAAGCCATTAAAGATTATAAAATGTTTTTGCCTTCAACTATTTTAATAGAAAATAACCATATATACATGAGATTGATTAATACTGATTTTTCTAGAATCTTTTAAGACATGAAAATAAAAAGTTAAGGACATTAGAAGCCAGGTTTAGTGATCTTAGTAACCTCTTTATTCACAAGATTAGGGGGCACTTCACCTTTTGCGAATGCAATTAAGTTTTTTGCAACAAGAATTGCCATACCTTCACGAGTTTCTTTTCCAGCACTTCCGATATGAGGTGTTACAACGATGTTCTCTAATTCTAGCAGTTTTGAATCTTTTGGAAGAGGTTCCTTTTTGAAAACATCCAAAGCAGCTCCCGCTATCCATTGTTCTTTTAAGGCTGTATATAATGCATCTTCATCAACAACAGGACCTCTAGCAGTATTTATTAAATATGCTGTTGGCTTCATACTTTTAAGTTCCTTTTCACCAATTAGATGATAAGTCTCTTTAGTTAATGGAACGTGTAACGACACAACATCAGATACCTTCAAAAGTTCCTCAAGATTATAAAACTCGACACCAAGCTCTTTTTCAACATTTTCTTTTCTTATTACGTCATAATAGATTATTTTCATTCCAAAAACTTTTGCTCTTTTTGCAACCTCGTATCCTATGCCACCCATACCAACAATGCCTAGTACCTTACCCTTAAGATCCATTCCAACCATTAGGTTTGGATGCCATGCAGTTCCAAGTCTTTCCCACTCACCAGATCTTACAAATTTATCGCCCTCAACTATTCTTCTGGTTATAGCTAATATTAAGCCGATAGTTAAATCTGCTACAGACTCAGAGAGTACGCCTGGTGTATTAGTGACGTAAATTCCTTTCTCGGTACAAGCATCAACATCTATATTATCATATCCAACTGCATATTGGGCAATTATCCTTAGTTTTTTTGCATAACTAAGGAGTTCTCTATTTATCTTATCACTTAAGAGAGAAACTAAAGCGTCAATATCCTTGATTTTCTCAACGTAGACATCTCTTGGTGGTGGTTGATATTTATCCCAAACTTCAACGTCATAATATTCAGAAATCATATCTATACCTTTTTTAGGAATTTCCCTTGCGATAAATACTTTTGGTCTAGTCATATTCAACACCACTAATAAATATTCTACATAAGAAATATAATTCTCTATCAAATATTTTAACATTATTTAATTAGAAATATGATTGTTTTTGGCTTTATTCTAAATAATTTTAATATGTTTTTTGTTGGGTATAGTTCTTCTCTTTCATATACTAAGTGATCCACCTTAGTTCTCTTATTTTCGTCCATTAGATATTGCGGAGATTGCATATTCATAGGTTTCAGAAGAAATTAAGTCCTTTTGAAATTTTATTTCGGCTATCGTTTTTATTGCATTAATAGTTGCTATTTCAATATCCATTCTATTCATCCAATTAGTCTCATAATTGAGAAATTCATACCAATTATCATGATAAAAAGCTTTTCTATGTTCCTCTAGTGTCCTATAGAGGATTTTGTAGCCAAATTTTTCTGGACCCTCAAACGCCATACTTCCAGGGTCCACAAATGGTGCTAAGGATGCAATGAAAGTACTTATCTTTTCAGAAACCATGTTACCAGAAAATTCTGCGGTTTTAACAGCCGATTCGACAGTTTGCTTAGGTAAACCTATCATAAAGTAGAGATCTGTCCTTTCAAAACCTAGTTCATTGGCAATTCTTAAAAATTTCAGAAGAGTTTTTGTCAAGTAAGGCCTTCCGAATTTCTTTCTTATCTCGTCATCATGACTCTCATGAGATATCTGGAGATATATATCACCATCTAATGCCTTCCTTAACTTTTGAAGAAACTCTTTGGATGGTGGCTCAAAAAATTCGAACATCAGTGGATTATCAACTTTTGCATCCTTGATAACATTAATGATTTCATCAGCCATCCCAGTTTGACGTAAATCCCCAACAAAGAAAATAGTTACCTTTGTGCAATCCGCTATCAGAGATACTTCTTTATAAATATCCTCTGGGCGTTTTATTGCTAATTTCTTTCTATTAAAGAAATTCTTATAAGAGAAATTAGATACCCCGCATGTTATACAATTATATGAGCATAAATCGTATAGTTACTTAAAATTGCGTAGGATCTTTCACTATTTCTATTAATCCCTGACCTTATCTCTTAACAAAAACTTAGCTATAGACTAATGAATGCTCAGGACTTAACTTAAAAAATTTTACCAATAAGTAATTAGAAATAAAAAAAGGTGTGGATAAAAATAAAGGTGTTATCCTTTATATTTTTTCAGTACCTCATCTTCAGGAGGGGGATTTTGTATTAATCCTGCTTTCATTAATACATGTACAGATTCACGTGCATTACGAATAATTCTGCTTGCTCTTTCCCAGAGCTCCTGCCTACTCAGTTTTACTCTTGCTACACCTTGTTTTATAGATTGCTCAGCTGCAGCAACAGCCTCGTATATATAGACTTCCCAGTCTTCCATGGTTGGTATTATATAATCTTCAGATAAGCCCTTTTGTTCAGCATATTCCGCAAGAGCGTTTGCTGCTGCAATACACATTTCATCAGTTACTGTTGTAGCTTTAACATCTAGTACCCCTCTAAAGATAGCAGGAAATCCGAGAGAATTGTTGATTTGATTTGGAAAATCTGAACGCCCAGTAGCTATTATTTTTGCACCAGCCTCTTTAGCCTCCCATGGCCAAATTTCGGGAATCGGATTTGCTGCTGCAAATACAATCGGATCCTCTTTCATTTGCTTTATCCACTCAGGCTTTATAACACCAGGACCTGGCTTTGAAGCAGCTATTACGGCATCAGCATCTTTTAGTGCCTCGGCAATGCCACCACTGATGCCATCTGGATTTGTTTTAATCGCCCATTCGTATTTCCATGGATTCTCCTTTTTCATTACTTCCATATCTTTTCTATTTGCGTGAAGAATTCCTTTGCTGTCCACAAGAATCATATTTTCAGGTTTAGCACCAGCTTTTTCAAATACGATAGCAGTTCTAAGATTTGCCGCACCTGCTCCAATAAATGCTATTCTTACTTCATCCATTTTCTTACCTAATAGTTTTAGTGCATTGGTAAATGCGGCTAAGACAACAGTAGCAGTACCTTGCTGGTCGTCATGCCAAACTGGAATATTAAGTTCTTCTCTTGCTTTTTCTAGAACATAATAACATTTAGGGCTAGCAATATCCTCTAAGTTAACTCCACCAAAAGTAGGCTCTATCCATTTTAGAGCCTGTATTATTTCATCGGGATCCTTTGTGCTAAGAACTATTGGAAATGCATCAACACCACCAAGATATTTAAACAAAATAGCTTTTCCTTCCATTACTGGTAATCCAGCCTCAGGTCCTATATCGCCCAATCCAAGAACACGAGTTCCATCGCTAACGACCGCTACGTAGTTCCATCTATTAGTATATTCAAATGATTCGTCTGGATCATCTTTTATTATTCTGCATGGAGCTGCAACGCCAGGAGTATACCATATTGCAAAATCGTATAAGCTCCTTATAGCACACTTGGGCATGACTTGTAGCTTTCCCTCATAAAATTTGTGATACTCAATAGCAAGACGAGATGGCTTTTTTGCCTTTTCTAATAACTCTTCTACAGTTACTTTCTTCATGTATTGCACCATCCATAGTAGTTATCCAAAAATAGACTAATAATGATTAAAGACTTTCGCTTTTAGGACTAGAAAAAAATTACGAGTTTCCCTAGAAAATTAAATTTCTATAAAAATTTGTGTAGATAATCAACTAATATTTTTTCATTTCAATTTCTAAGGCTGCTGTAGGAAAATACTCTCTTATTTTCTTTTTAAGTGTAGCTTCAAATGTGCAAGCATTAGCACCATTTATTTGGCAATCAATTTCTTCTATTTTTTCCACTTCAAGACCTATCTTTTCCATAACACCTTGTAGAAATCCACCCATGGAAATGCATGATGACTTAAACTTCGGGTTTCCATTACAAGGACATTTAGACACAGAAATTCTAATTTTATTATCATCAAAATCAACTTCATTAATTTTGAATCTTAATCGGGGAAGCATTGAGGGCAAGAATATTCCTAACAAACCACTAAGGTATTCTATTGGTTCTGTCTGCTTGCTAAGTCTTTCAATGATTTTTAAGAACTCCTCTCGACTCGCTAATATATATCCAATTTTTCTGCTTATCTCAAAAATAGAGATAGCTTCACCTTTTTTAAAATGTGCATCAATTATGTTTGAAAGATGTTGAAAGAATTTCATTGGGGCATCTGATGTTCTAAACCTATATGTTGCGCTTAGCAACCAGAATGTATATTTTCCTATGGATCTACGGACTACAAGATCTATTTTTTCTAGTGTGGGTAAATACTTTGCAAGTGTATTTCTATGCCTTCCAGTAACCTCAGAGAGTTCTTCAATGGTCATACCCCATACAGTACCATCTAAGGCATTTAATATTTCTTCAACTATTTTCTTATTTAATCGTTTATTCATGATATTCACTCTCACCTCTTTTGTTAAATATTGAATAAAAACACTGGCTTGAAATCTTATTCATAGCGTATAGCAACAACAGGATCTAATTTTGCAGCTCGCCATGACGGATAAAATCCAGCAATAGCGCTAAGGACTATAGATAGTGAAAATGCCTCAATGAAATGTTCAGACAAGAATAGTGGTTGTATATATTTTGCAGCTTCATGTACAATTATGAGCTTGAAAGCATATGCTAGACCGATTCCAGTGACTATACCAAGAGCACCACCTACAATTCCTATGATTAGAGCTTCATTAAGAAACAGTATTAGAATATGAATCTCTTTGAATCCTATAGCCTTTAACACCCCGATCTCTCTGACCCTTTCAAGCACCGAGGTCCATAGTGTAGTAATTATGCCAACAGCTGCAACAAGCAATGAAACTGCCGCTATATTATCTATGAAGAATGTTATAGCATCTTCAATTTTGATAATAACATCAATTATTGCTTTAGGAGATATTATATTGACGTTATACTTTTCACGGATTTTCTCCATAATATATTCGTTATAGGATGGATCTTTTGTAATAACATAAACTCCATCGTATCGTCCGTCTCTTTCAAAGAAATCTTCAGCAACTCTTAGGGATATAAATGCCATCTGATCCACAGGAACTATACCGCTGCCTATGTAATCTATAATTCCACGAACAACGAAACTTTTCTTGTATTGTATAGTCTCTCCTCTTACATTTTTAGAAAATTGTATTCTAACTGTTTGTCCTACGACTGCAAATGGATTTTCAGGATCACTGCCATATGCAAGTTCATGACCTAAAATTATACCTGTACTATCTGATTCTGAAACAAGATTACCTTCTTTGAGTTTGAATGTTGGGTAGATTAGGTGAAGTTTATCTTGCTCTATTCCCATAACAACTATCGATTGGGTTTTTCCTCTAGAACTGATTATAGCAATTTGTTGATAAAAAGGAACTACATCGTAGACTCCATCAATTTTTTTAACATCATCGACAAATAAGTCGTCTAATGGTTCATCTGAGCTACGTGGGTTAATTATAAGTAAATTAGCCCCTATATTTTCAAATTGACTATTGATGTATGCTACTGTTCCAGTGCTAATACCATTAACAGCAACCAATAGACTAGTTCCTATAGTAACCATTAGAATTGTTAGTCCAGCTCTCATTTTTCTCTCTGTTAGCGCTTCAACTGATAGTTTCAGAAGCTCCATATACTTTCCGATCCATTCCATTAAGATCACCATAATATTAAATTAAACTTGATGATTCTAATTGTTTCAACTTCTTTTTACTATAAACAATAGCGAATACGATGACTGCTATGCCACCTATAATTACAGTCCATCCACCTCTATATAATACTTCATAGAGATCTATAGTGGTTGATTGTGTTTCATTCTCAGTATTTGTTACTTTTAATACTGTAAGGAGAAAAGTAACGTTTAATGAGTACCCATTGAACAAATCATCTTCATAGTAGATTTTAATTAAGATCGGGTAAGTTCCATTGTTTACGTCACTTTTAACATAAGCATATACTGTAAATGGAACTGGAGAGTTTGCATCAACGTCACCAATATAAGTAACACTTTCAGGGGTTAGCTCAAGAATATCATTTGATATTATTGAAACATTTGTAAAGATTGCACCTATGTTACCCTTATTTAGTATAGTTGCGCTAAAAGCTACTTTCTCTCCAGGTTTTACAGGAGTTGGAATTACTGATTTTTCGTAGACAACAATTCTAATGTATCCACGAGTGACTAATCCTACACTATATGTTTCAGTGTACTCATTTCCGTAATCGTCTGAGTAACTTAGTCCTATTTGCGTTGGAAAGGTATTTCCATATGCGCCAAATGGAACATAAACTGATACTGTAACCACAATAATATCATCAGGGGTAATGTTATAAAATGTCCATGAATTATTTCCATATATAACTAGTGGATTTGGAACAGTGTAACTCACATCAACCCGACCATGCCATATATTATTTGAAATTGTAAAATTGATCGTATTCACAAGACCAACAGTTACATATTGGTTACTAACTTTAACCGTTGTTTTAACTTCTCTCATAACGTTAATAGCCCATGTCCACGAAGTTGTTAAATTCCCATCTGATGCTCTGAACTCTAAGGTGTGAGAGCCCACATCTTCTTCTAACGCGGTATATATGTATGTAGTACTATTTTCTAATACCAAATCGCCATCAAAATACCATTCATAGTTCAGAGTATCATTATCTGGATCTTTGCATTTATTTACTGTAAAGTTGACTGTTTCACCAATAAGCACATCAACAGTTCCTGAAGTAGGGTTTACAGAATAAATTACAGGTGCTCTATTGTAGATTCGTATTGGAATTAAATAGACCCTTGGTTCACCTGCAACAAAAACATTACCTACAGACACAAAGTATGTTAAAGTTAAATTATAATAATAAACACCCTTTGTTGCATTCGGATCAATATTCAAATTAAAAGTCAATGTAAAGGAACCCATTTCAAGAATATCACCAGTTTGATTTAACACATTTCCTTGTTCAACTGGTTGAGCTGTAGCCTCGGCGGTGTAGCTTTCTGTAACGTAATCCTTAAATGGATAACTTAGATTTAATGTACCACGGACCCCTCTCAGTGTGTTATTTGATAGGTTTCTTACAAATATTGTGAGGGGAACATTGGTATCTCCTGGTGATACAGAAATTGGATAATTTTGTGGTGTACCCCATACTACGTTTTCAATTTCAAAGTCAACTGGAGGAATGGCCGCTTTTACATGAACTTTCATATTAGTCATTAGTAATGATGTACTAAATAATGTTAGTATCAAAAATAATAGAAATAGAGAGCTAATTGTTCTTCTCATATTTTTCCCTCCTTATGATTTCCTCACCAATTATCATTCCATCTTTAATATGAACTATCCTATCAGCCATCTCACCAACTTCACGATCATGAGTAACGACTATTACTGTTGTACCGAACTTCTCATTCATCATTCTCAAGTAACTCATTACTTCACGCCCAGAAACAGAGTCAAGGTTTCCAGTAGGCTCGTCAGCAAGTATTATCTGCGGTGAATTTATTAATGCTCTAGCAATAGCCACTCTTTGTTGTTGCCCACCACTTAGATGCTTTGGCCTTCTATTATGAAGGCCTTCCAATCCGAGAGCTTTCAGCAATTCTAATGCTCTCTTCATTCTCTCTCTTTTAGGCATTCCTTTTATAATTGCTGGTAATTCGATATTTCTAATAACCTTTGAGCGATTGATTAAGTTAAAATTTTGAAATATAAACCCTATCTTCTCATTTCGAAATTTTGCCAGTTGATCATTATTTAAAGTACTTATGTCAATTCCATCGATAATTACTTTACCTTCCGTAGGCTTATCTAAGGCACCAATTAAGTTTAATAAGGTAGATTTGCCTGATCCAGAAGGCCCCATTATTGCAATGAATTCACCTCTACGAACCTTTAGGTTCGCTCCCCTTAAAGCATGAACTTTTATCTCACCAACTTTGTAAACTTTGTGAACATTGATTATTTCAACTGAGTGCTCACTGTTTGATATATAGTTTAGATTATCATTGAATTTGAGGTTCTCTATTCTTTTGATCTGTATATTCCAAGAAATTGTTTTTAATGAAAGAAAGACACCTAAAAGACTTATTACAGATATCAAGAGAGCATGAAAAACGGTTAAAATAAGCACATCAGGCATTACAAATATCACGTATAGAAAAATTAAACTCATCAAAAACTCGACGCAACATGCTATTAGCAATAAATGAGATAAGAAGTTATTCTTTATGTACAAACCCAAAGCACCAATAAGAAATAATGATATTGTAATTGTGCTGACACACAGTGATACTGGTTGAGAAATAATGCTTGTTGCCCATATAAGATTGCCAGTAGTTGCTAATATTTCAATTAGAGTTAAAAAGAATGCGATAGTTAGTAATATGTTTTTTTGAAACTTATCACTTAGCATTTCCTGAGTTTTAACTCTGTGTATTGCTGGTTCTAATCCACCGCGAATTTCTAGTGAATTTGGCATTGTACTCACCATTTTGTGCATTAATGCATATCTATGAATATATTCAATATTGGGTTTATAAATTTTGTGCATTAATGCACATTTATAATAAAAAACGTTAATATTAATACCAATAGCTATTTAACTATATAGCTATCTTCATAAAACAGTACTTCCGCATTAATTAGGTGAAAAATCCGTATTGGCTGCGAAAAAATTATTTTTTCCGCCGCACTCCTTTTTGTCGGTGATAAATAAAATGATAGAAATAGAATACACAACCATAGTTGCGTATTTGATTGGATTCGCCCTCGGATGGGCATTCCACTCGGCAAGGAGTGCAGCCACACCGCAGCCAATACGGA
>JBECUL010000065.1:0-10860 GCA_040225955.1 Candidatus Asgardarchaeum abyssi
TCGTAAGCTGAAGCGGTTCAATAATATGGCGGAATTGGGTAAGAGGGTGCTGTTGGAGGTGACATAAAAAATAAAAGAGAGTAACGAGAACGGGTTATAGAGCGACGAAGTTTTTCATAGAATTTAAAATTGAACTCTTTTCTTATATACAATAAAAAATATATTTATTATTGATAAAAACTGTAATTTTTCCCAACATTACTTTTTTGACATATTTTTTTGTGAAAGATGCGATGGAAAAAGCCAAAAACTTATTAAGGAGAAATGCACTAAATTATTTGTATAACCTTCTCTGAGGGATAAAGAAATGGCCGAATTGATGATTTACAAGAGCAAAGTTCAAGAGTTAGCAAAGAAGAAAGGCTTCAAAGTATCAGAGAAATTCTACGATGCCCTTAGCAAAGCCGTTGAAGAGCTTGTAGAAAAAGCAATGAAAAGAGCAGAGGCCGAGGGCAAAAAGACTCTTATGGACAGACACGTTTAAACAAAGAGATCTTTTTAATCCACATTTATCTTTTTTATTTTTGATTAGTTAGTAAAATGTTGTTATTGATTTTAGAGACAAACAATATAGTGTTTATTGTTCATAATATCGAAGCAATTTAGCTCCTTCATTTGATATTTTATTTATTGATATAAACATAGGGTTTAATGTCTTTTCTATGATTTTCTTCATGCGATAAATATTTTCTTCCCTAGAAAGAATAAAAAATGAGTTACCTATCATAATCATGCTTCCCATCCATCTATTCTCTTCTACGAGCTTTAGAGCTCTCCTTATTTCAACAGTTACTAAACCTGTATAATTTGTAAATTTTTTTGAAAGTTCAATAAATTTATCAAGAGTTGGCTCATCAATTAATTCATCAACCAGCCTGTCGCCTATTTCATTTATTTTCATTCTACTCTTTGCGTTCATTAAAATTTGGCTAGTGGGGATGTCACCAAAGGAGAAAGTTAGAACAGATAAATCCTCAGGTGTGGGAATAAAATCAAGTTCTCCAAATCCGGGGCCTCCAGGTTTCTTTCTTATTTCAACTTTGCCATAGCATTCTGCAATCACATCGCCCAATCCAGTTCTCTCTAAAACTTCAGCCTTATGTGCAAATTGGGCTACTTTTATAAATGAGTATTTTAAATCAAAAACGGTATTTAGTGCTAATGCTGCGCTTAATACTCCTGCCGCACTCATTCCAAAACCAGCACCCACAGGAAAATCTAATTGATGTTCAATTTTTAAATAAACATTTTCTATAAGTTCTTTAGGAATCATAAGTTCTATCAGCCTTCTGGTTACTGGAGCAGCGGAATAATGCTCATTAATTAAGATTTCAATTTTTCCCTCTTTGGTGTTTTCTTTTTCATAAAGTGTAACCGTGGTAGTAGAACCAGCATTAAGAGAAAAGCCTGCTCCACGGGATCCCTTTTTTATAAGATCCTCTGGTTCATCATGTATTGCAAAAAAACCAGTTATATGAGCCGGCGCATATGCCACAGCTACTTTCATATTACGATCTCCCTAATCTTTTAAGAAGTTCTTTATATTCATCCTCGCTCATGAAAAAGGAATGTTCTTTTTCTGGAAATCGTTTTTCCTTCACATCAGCAATATATTCAGATATTGCTTTCCTTATTTCATCACTTAAATTTGTATATCTCTTTACAAATTTCGGAACAAATCTTTCAAAGAGACCTAAAATATCATGTATAACTAAAACTTGACCATCGCAATAAGGCCCAGCACCTATTCCTATTGTTGGTATGGATACTTCTTCTGTTATTATTTTTGCTACCTCAGCTGGTATAAGCTCTAAAACTATTGAAAAAACACCAGCCTCTTCAAGAGCCCTTGCATCATTAATTAATTTTATCGCTTCGTCAATACTTTTTCCTCTAACTCTATATCTTCCAAAAATCTTAATTCTCTGTGGAGTTAGACCTATATGTCCCATAACTGGAATATTTGCATCGACTAAAGCCTTTACAATATGTGTGACATTCTTTCCACCCTCTATTTTGACTGCATCTGCTAACCCCTCTTTAATCAATCTGCCAGCGTTAATAATTGCCTCCTTTACTCCAATTTGGTAGCTTAGAAAAGGCATGTCTGCAACAACTAATGCACGTTTTACAGCTCCAGTTACCGCTTTTGTATGATGCAATATATCCTCTAATCTGACAGGAAGAGTATTCTCATATCCCAGCACAACCATACCAACAGAATCACCTACTAATATCACATCAATTCCTACTTGATCAGCTAAAGACGCAAAAGGATAATCATACGACGTTATCATTGTTATTTTCTCGCCTTTCTTTTTCATTCTTTTGAGTTTTTCAATCGTTATTTTTTCAGCGGACATTTTATCATCACCCTAGCTTTAAATTAATCTAGTACTAAATTAATTTTTACTTCATTATTAAAGATTCGGATAATATCCTACAATAATCTTCTAATTTTGACAATTATCCAATAAATATGTTTTACTTAACTCTTAAGATTTTTTCAAAATGGTTATATACCCTTCCGTAACATATACTTCAGAAAAGGACTTTGATTGGAGGTCTACTTGTGTCCTACTACAACTTAAAAAAGGAGATAGTAGAGACTTTCAAAATGCTCGTAGAGAAAAATATGTCATCAAGATATGGTGGGAATATAAGTATACGAACACCCGACAAAGCTGATCACTTTCTAATTACACCAAGCGGGATTAGAAAGGATATGCTAAAACCTGAGGACATTATAGTCATTGATGACAATGGTAATGTGATTGAGGGGGCTCATAAACCATCTATAGAAATGAGACTACATCTCTCAATTTATAAAGCAAGGCCTGATATAAGTGCTGTGATACATGCTCATACAATTTATTCTTCAGCATTCGCTGTCGCAAGAATGGATATACCTCCCCTGATTGAAGAATATGTAGTTCAAATAGGTGGAGGTGTAAAAGTTTCAAAATTCGCACGTGCTGGTTCTGAGGCTCTAGCAAAAAATATTGTAAATGCTCTTGGCCATAGAAAGGCTGCTCTTGTGGCAAATCATGGAGTTGTAGCATGTGGGAAGAATTTAGAAGATGCTGTAACAATATTATTTGCTGTAGAGAAGATGGCTATGTTATATATTCTTGCAAGGACAATAGGAGAGCCACACGTACTCCCTCCAGATGTAGTTAATAGACTTGTAGAAATTTATAAAAAGAGAACATTTCAGTAAACTCATTTTTCACTTTAGACCTTTATAAAAACATAGGTATCTTTAAATTTAAATATTCAAATTATAACTTGAATATTTTTATGGTGATTTTTATGACTATAACGTCAAAGTACATCTTCGGCCCTGTGCCTTCAAGAAGATTAGGAAGATCATTAGGGATAAATAACATACCTTACAAGCATTGCACGTATGCTTGTGTGTACTGCCAGATAGGAAAAACGCCATATATGACAATAGAACGTGAAACATATTATCCATGGAATGATATAGTTAACGAGGTTATCAGAGGCGTAAAAAACTTTGGAGAGGATAATATAGATTATATCACGTTTGTTCCAGATGGGGAACCAACTTTAGATATAAATATAGGTAAAGAAATTATTAGTATAAAAGAAAACACGCTGATAAAAGTTGCGGTTATTACTAACGGTTCTCTTCTGTTTAGAGAAGATGTCCGCAATGACCTATATCATGCTGATACGGTTTCTATAAAGGTTGACGCTATTACAGAATCTGTGTTTAAACGAATTAATAGACCTCATCCTAAATTAGAGCTTAGTAGAATCTTGGAAGGAATCGTTAGGTTTGCGAGAAACTTTAGAGGAAAATTATTAGTAGAATCTATGTTTGTTCACGGATTAAATGATAATGAAGAAGAAATTGAGAATATTGCTAATTTCATTGCAAAATTAAAGCCATATAAAGCGTATATCGCCATACCAACAAGGCCACCAGCAGAAAAATGGGTCAAACCCGCAGATGAGAGAGCTATCCTAATTGCATATAATAAGTTTACAAATCTTTTAGGCGAACGTGTGGAATTGCTAACAGGGTATGAAGGGCCATCATTTGAAAGCGTATCTGATGACCCAGTACAAGGATTTCTAGCAATAATATCAGTTCACCCCATGCGACTTGATTACGCATACGATTTTCTATCTAAAAGTGGTGTAGATCCAGAGAAAACAATAAAGTCTCTCTTGGAAAATAAGAAAATTATTAAGATTTCATATATGGGTTATGATTTTGTCCTTCACAAGATTAAATAATCACAAAGATTATTTAGATTATTTAATTATCTTTACGTTATGAAACATTATAATAGTTCTATTACAATAAGATAGCGTGGTGCTGGCAATGGGGCAACTTGGAATGACTACTTGGGTAGATCCCGTATACAAAATTTATGACTTTATAGCCGCGGCTGCGCAAATGGGTTTCTCCTATATTGAGATAAAAACAGATTATCCTCTAACTACGTTAATTCCTAATGAGAAATTTAGAATTAGGATAAAACAACTTCTTGAGACTTTCAAAGTAAAACCAATAGTTCATGCACCTTACTATGATGTAAACATTTCCAGCTTGAATTCGAAGGTAAGAAAAGCATCTATTGAATCAGTGATAGACTCTATAAAGTTCGCTCATGATATAGGTGCTAAAATTGTAACTCTACATCCAGGAAATCTGCCATCGGATTATAGTCCGTCATACTACTTGGAAAATGCCTGTGCCGCCCTAAAAGATAGCTTATTTGAAATTATCAAAGTTGCGTCTGAATACTCTGTTATAATAGGATTAGAAAATAAACAAAAATCGAAAAATCACCAAATTATATGGACGCCTGAAGACCATTTATATTTTGTAGAGGGCCTTAGTTCCAAGTGGCTTAAAATTACGTATGATGTTGGTCATGCATTTACCGTAGGCAATGATGTAGTTAGTTACTTCAAGAAGACACACATGTATATTGTTAATTTACACATTCATGATAATCATGGAGAGAGTGATGAGCACTTAGTTCCAGGAAGTGGAAATATCAACTTTCATGAATTAGTTGATGTTTTAAAAAAATATAATTATGGAGGCCCCATAATTTTAGAGGTTAAATCTATAAGTGGTTTACAGCGTGCTAAAGTGTTCATGAATAGCCTTGGAATTTTCTAATATAATAAAATTCTCAAAATAATGATGATAAGGGTTATTTTAATTATAATTTATTGAAAAAGGATATTGTATGTCAACAGGAGGTTTTTGGAGTGATTTTTGAAAATATTGTATCATCTCCTCTAGAAGTAAAAACAAAGGCATTAGCAATCTTTTTATTCCAAGGAAAACCGTTAGATGTTTCGTTTAAACCCATTGATCAAGCTCTTGATGGATTAATTAATAATCTTTTAGAAAATAAAGAGTTCCGTGGAGAAGAAGAGGAAACATATATTATACCAACATTAGGAAAACTCAAAGCAGAACGATTAATAATGGTTGGTATGGGAAAAGAAGAGAATTTTAATCACGACACAATTAGAAAAGCTGCTGCATATTTAGTAAAAGCAATAAAAAAGATAGCTATACAAGAATATGTAGCTATGATGCCAGAATTTGTTAATTTAGACGAAAAGACTCTGGCGAGATCCTTTGTTGAAGGAACAATAATGGGCTTTTATGACTTTAAAATATATAAAACCGAGGAAAAGGAGAAAAATAGGAAAATTGAAACTGTCAAATTAATGTGGAGTGATAACTCTAAAATCAAAAAGGCTAATGAGGGTAAAAAAGTTGGAGAAGTTATAGCAAACGCTGTTAATTATGTTAGGGACTTAGGGAATCAACCAGCAAATGTAATGACACCAAGTAGATTGGCTAGCGAGGCTCAAAAACTTAGTGAGGAATATGATAATATAAATGTTAAAATTTTCAGCTTAGATGATTCAGTAAAGATGGGTATGAATCTTTTTTATGCTGTTGCAAAGGGAAGCAATGAGCCAGCGAAATTTATAATCCTGGAATACAATATGAATAGAGAAGATTTGCCATTATATGCCATAGTTGGCAAGGGAATTACTTTTGACAGTGGAGGGCTTTCCTTAAAACCATCAGAAGGTATGGAAAGCATGAAATATGATATGTGCGGAGCTGCAGCCGTACTTGGCATCATGAAAGCAGCAGCTGAACTTAAACTACCTATAAGGCTTGTAGGAGTTATTCCAGCTACTGAGAATATGCCAAGTGGCTCAGCCACAAAGCCAGGAGATATCATGAGATCTTACACAGGGATTACAGTCGAGATAGTCAATACAGACGCCGAAGGTAGATTAATTCTTGCAGATGCTTTAGGATATGTTTCAAAGAACTATAAACCAAGAGCAATAATAGACTTAGCAACATTAACTGGTGCATGTGTTGTTGCGCTGGGACATTACGCATCTGGTTTATTCACAAAGGATGATTCACTAGCTGAGAAAATAATTAAGGCCGGAGAGAAAAGCGGGGATCGTGTCTGGAGGTTACCACTCTGGCCAGAGTACTATGAGAAAATAAAAAGCGATTTTGCTGACATTAAGAATGTTGGCGGAAGACCAGCAGGTGCTATTACAGCTGCAGCATTTCTAAGTAAGTTTATAGTTAATAATGTCTCCTGGGCGCATTTGGATATTGCTGGAACAGCTTTTGTAGATAAAGAAAGAGCTTATATTCCAAAAGGGGCCACTGGCGCTGGAGTGCGTGTGATTATCCAATTCCTTCTAGATGAAATAAAATAAGGAATAAAAATAAGTCAGTATAAACTATTGAAGAAGACCCATTTTTATATGCTCTTCAACTATCAATTTTCCAATTATTTCAAAAGCCCTAGTGACATTTGTCCCGTACTTTGCACTCGTTTTTATAAATCTTATTCTAAAATCGTATTTTTCTTCAAGCTCTCCTAAAAAAGTAGCAATCTCAAGATTACGTACGCAATCAAATCCAGAATTATTACATAGATCAGCTTTATTTCCTATTACTATAAAAGGCACTCTTCCAGCGTTTGTAATAAGTTCTTTAATCCATTTTTCTAGGTTATATAATGATTCTCGCCTTGTTAAATCAAAAACTGCAAGAGCTCCTTTAGCTCCACTGTAAAAGAGTGCACGTACAGATTCAAACCTATTTTGCCCAGCCAAATCACTTATTAGGTACTTTATTTTGTAGGTCTTATCTCTCTCCGGAAAACTAAGAACTACATTCTTTGTAGCGAAATCTGCACCTATGGTCATACTATAGTTAGTAGTAAATTGGTTAAACAAAAATCTATTTTTTAGGGAGGTCTTTCCAACCCCGCCATCCCCTATGAGAACCAATTTGAATATGAGATTAGCTATCTGCATAAAATATCACCCATTATTGACTATCACCAACAATTGCTATCTTTATATAGATACAATTTTACTAATAACGACGACATCTTATTTTATTACTGAAAAATAATTTTTGTATATTGAATTTAAATTCTTTATGCTCAGAGAATTTTTCATTTTTTATATCTTAAATGATAAATTATTATTCTTATATAGTAGAGTAGACTTCATTAAATTATGTATTTTTTTTATTTTATAACATTGTTAATAAATGAAAAAATAATATAAAATCTTATGGTTATATTATTTTTAATCAGAGGATTTAAAGCTTTGAAGATTTTCAAAAAATTTAGAAAAAAATTATAAATCTAAATTTACAGATATATTTCTAATGTTCAATCAGAGAGGATGTATTTTTTATGAGAATAAGAGTCAATTTTATTGCGGTTAACGGGGGACTCTTACCATATAATTATCAGTATGACATACACGTTATGCTAAGGAATTTGCTAAAAAGTCACTCATCATTTATACCACATGAGTATTTCACATTCTCGTGGCTGTTCTTTCCTCAAAAATGGACTACTAAAAACCCTAGTGGAATTAAGCTTGTTCCAAATACTAGATTATCGCTCTACATTTCCTCTCCAGACAAGAATTTTATGAATAATGTTCTTAACGCATTTCAAAAAACATCTAGAGTTAATCTTGGTGACTTAGTACTAAACGTTCACAGTGCAATACCAGTTGATGATCCGCCCTTTTCTGAGGAAATGAAATTCAAAACACTCTCCCCAATTTTAATTTCAACCCAGATAAAATCAGAAGGACGAATAAGAGTATGGGATCTATCGCCAAACGATGATAAATTCTTTGAACAACTACGTGAGAATCTTATTTGGAAGTATACGTATTATTATGGCAACCCTCCAGAATCAAATCATATAAAAATCAGTAAAATATATTGGACAAAATCTAAGAGAATTAGAGTTAGAAACATGTTTCATATTTCTCACTTGATGTCATTTTCAATAATCGGGCATCCAGATTTACTAAGATTTGCGTATGAATGTGGCTTTGGTGAAAAAAATCATTTTGGCTTCGGTATGGTAACGGTTGATACAAAGAAAGAAAAACAAAAAGTTAAGAAAGAAGAGGAAAAATGATCCAAGAATCCAATGAGTAAACATTATTTTCTTTTCTTTTTATTTTAATCTCAGATCTCTCGTAGAGTATTTTCTAATCTACCAATAATTCCTCTTAAAGACTTATAAAATCCAGGGGTAACTTCCTTTCTTATTAGCGGTTTATTGCAAATCTCACATTTAAAATTTAGATTTGTTGCTCGACTAAAGCTATAATATTCATTACAACTTGGACAGTAATAGTACTCGAGAGATCGAGAGTCTATTATTTCTTTAAGTTTTTCAATTCTACTTCTAATAAATTCAGCTATAAGCCCCTTTGCATTATTTGGTGTATAGACAACGATATCACCAAAGTCCCCTTTAAGTATCTGACAAAAACCTAATTTTTCGAGATGTAATGCTATCTGGTAGGCAGTATCTATATCCATATGAAGGTATCGTGCTATTGTTCTGATGGATGTTTGATTTTTCCAAGCAATAAAGTATAATATTTCTCTATCATTTTTACTTAAGATCTTTGTTATTTTTCTTAGAAAACGTCTCTTCGTACATTCTTTCACAAAAAATAGTCTACTAGCAACTTTAGGCAGAATAATGATAAATTTATTATAAATTCTTTGGAGATTTTTTGAACCAAAAATTTGAATCTCGCAATCCTTAATAGTATGGGAAATTTTCAATTTATTAAAATACTCAGAAATCTGAGAAAGTAACTCCTTTGATTCGCTTCTTATGAAACCAGTAGCTTTTTGAGGCTCTTGAACAATAAACTTATTCGAATTTAAATAACCTTCTACTACTTTATAAGTATCTAAAAACGGTTGAATTTTTCTTTCTTGAATTCTCCATAATGACAAAATTAGTGATGGTGCAGCATGAATTATAACTCGGACTCTTCCTAGCTCCCTCTTTTCAATACCATACGTAATCCCCAGCTGCCTAAAAACATATTTTTTTAAAAATCTTAAAACTTGAGGTTCAATCAATATTTTAATAGGTTGAGTTATATTTCGCCTCTCTAATCTGATAGAACTTCCTAGAACAAGACCATAAAAATAGCTCCAGTATTCATTAGGAATTATCGGAAATCTTGTCCACATAATATATGACTTATGTATCTTAAAACCAACAACTGGAAAATTAGGATCTACGCTGGAGCTTACATTTTTGAGATACTCATTCACTTCAAGGAGTATATATTTCGCCCTAGAAAATAAGTCACTAACATCCTTTCGAATGTATGATTTATTAACTAATACATACACATTCTTATAGGATTTAAGGTCCGTTATGTCGATTCTGCCATTTAAGTCCATTATTTAAGCACCCGCGAGATAAGAAGCATTATACTTATTCTTTTTCTTTATTTTATTATTGTTTATTTGTGCTTGTACTAAAAAACTTTTATGGATACTTATTATTGCGTCTCTGATAATTGGTCTATATCAATCAAATCAATTTTTATCAAATGTGAATAAACATTAAATGCGAAAAACGACAACGTACATAAATAGGTGAAAAGATATGTCATTCGATATACTTGGAGAAATAATAGAAGAAGAAACTAAGGCCAGGACATGTTTTATAGTGGTCGCAACTTAGATATTTTTATCTCTAAAGATGGAAAAGTACATAGTGGAAAATTTGTAGCAGATAAAAAAGATGAAAGCAGCATAAAAGAGTATTGTAAGTGCTTTAAAGGCACTCGACTTTGTAGAATCTAAAAGTGGACTTGAGGGGAGTATATACCAACAGCTAAGGGTAGAGAATTTCTTAAAAAGCCGACGACAATAGGTTATGAAATCATCCAATTAAAAAATCAATGGTAAACCATCAGGTATTTCCATTGTAGAAATCAACTTTCTAGATTTATAAGTGCTGTCGAAAGTAAAGCTATTTTAAGACTCATTGGAAATATATAAGTTGAAAGCTCTGGAGACAAGGTGAAATTTGACCCAACCCCATTAACAAGACTTATTGTAGAAGGAGAGGTTATTGAGAAAGACGACTTACGAAAAGAGATAATCATAAGAATAACGACAATGACGAGCATCCCGAGAGAGATTGCCAAGAATATTATGTCAAAGAACTTGATTTCATCTAGCCTAAATGATTCATTACGTTATGTGACAGATGTTCTATATTCAAGGAATATAATGAGGAGGAGCTGTAATAGAGGATGGTAAAATCGTAGGACTTATAACAACTTCGGAAATAGCAAAAGCATTAAAGGAGGGATCTTTAGATGCTAAAGTATCAGGCTGTATTAGAAAGGATGTACATGTTTTGACCTCCTCCCCGCACTAAAGTGCGGGGAATCCTAAGATTCCCCGGCGGGGAGGTTCGACCATCCTCCACCGGGAAAAATCCCAGT